>CAZXAR010000001.1:0-13232 GCA_964638135.1 uncultured Enterobacteriaceae bacterium
CGACCTTGCGCACCGGGAAGGCAGGTGCCGAGCCGTCCTTCGCGGCCCCGGCGTAAATCGTGAGGTGAGGGTAGGGGATCTCGATGCCGTGCGCATCGAACGCCTTCTTCAGCCGCCACAGATACTCGCGTCGCACGTTCCACTGCTCGAGCGGCGCGACCTTGAAGCGGCAGCGGATCACCACCGCGGAGTCGGCCCATTTCTCCACGCCCGCAATTTCCAGTTCTTCGAGGATCTTGGGCCCGTACCTGGCATCGGCGCGCATGCCGGCGGCAACTTCGCGTATGACGGCGACCGCCTCGTCGATGTCCTCGCGGTAGGCAATGCCGATGTCCATCACCGACTGCGCGAACCCGCGGCTCATGTTCGTTACCGTGCTGATGAGGCCGTTCGGCACGTAGTGCACGTTGCCCTCGTAGTCGCGCAGGCGCACGTGGCGCAGCGTCACCTCCTCGACCAGGCCCGCGATGTCGGCGATTCGGACCACGTCGCCCTGCCGGATCTGGTTTTCCAGCAGGATGAAAAAGCCGGTGAAGTAGTCCTTCACCAGGCTCTGCGCGCCGAAGCCGACGGCCAGACCGACCACGCCCGCAGCGCCCAGGATCGGGGCGACCGAAACCCCGAGCTCCGCTAGGATCAGCATGGCGGCAACCAGCGTGATGACAACCGAGATGATGTAGCGGATCACCCGCCCCAGCGTCTCGGCGCGCTTGACCGATTCCGCGTCCTCCATGCGCTGCGTCAGCCGCTCGCGGAACGTGCGGACCAGGCGCTGCAGGACGGCGATCGCGAGCCAGGCCGCCACGGCGATCAGCACGATGCGCAGGGCCGTCATGCCCGCGTTCCAGGCGGCGAAGTCGTCGAGTCCGGCTAGAAGTTCCTTCATATTTGCATCTCCCGATTGACAGGGCGCAAGACGCGGTCCGCGGCATCGGCTACCATTGAAACGGAATGCCGCCCGACCCCGCTTCGCGCGGTTACCTCGCGTTCGGGCGCAGCGGCCATGAACGGCGCGTTCCCACTGCCATGATACGCAAAGCAAGGGACCGGAGCATCGCGGGCTACGTTCCCCCGGGGCAATCCAGGAGTCTGCGTCGATGGGTGGCGCTCGCCGCGGCGTGCAGTGCGATCGTTGTCGGTGGCGTTCACGCGGGCGGCTACGACACGTTGCGGATCGTCGCGCCGGCGCACGATGCGACGGTCCACGATAACAGCGGCAACGTCACCGTGACAGTGGCGATTTCACCGCGGTTGCGCGCCGAGGCGGGCGAGCGCCTCGCGCTGCTTCTGGACGGCAAAGTGGTCGCGAGCGGTGCGGAACCGCGTTTCGTGCTGGCGGACGTCGAACGCGGGGCGCACACGCTTCAGGTGCGGGTGACTGCCGCCGACGGGGCAGATGTGCAGGTTTCGCCGCCGGCGACCTTTTACATGTGGCGTGCGTCGCGCCTGTTTCCCGGCCGCAAGAACTGATCGATGAGTGCCAAGCCACGCCGCAGGGCGGACGAGCTGCGCAGCCACCGCTGGTACGGCGCGAAGGATCTGCGCTCCTTCGGCCATCGCTCGCGCACCGCGCAGATGGGTTTCGACCGCGGCGATTACTCAGGCAAACCGGTCATCGCGATCCTCAACACGTGGAGCGACATCAATCCCTGCCACACGCACTTCCGCCAGCGCGCCGAAGAGATCAAGCGCGGCATCTGGCAGGCGGGCGGATTTCCGGTCGAGATCCCCGTGATGACGCTCTCGGAACCGTTCCAGAAACCCACCACGATGATGTACCGCAATTTCCTCGCCATGGAGGCCGAGGAGGCGCTGCGCTCGTATCCGGCCGACGGCGCGGTGCTGATGGGCGGCTGCGACAAGACCACGCCGGCGCTCATCATGGGAGCGACCAGCATGAACCTGCCGGCGATCTTCATGCCCGCAGGCCCGATGCTGCGCGGCAACTGGGGCGGCGCGACGCTCGGGTCGGGAAGCGATTCCTGGAAATACTGGGCCGAACTGCGCGCGGGCAACATCAGCGAGCAGGACTGGCAGGAGATCGAGCAGGGGATCGCGCGCTCGCCCGGCCACTGCATGACCATGGGGACCGCGTCCACGATGACCAGCGCTGCCGAGGCGCTCGGCCTCACGCTCCCCGGCGCAGCGTCGATCCCGGCCGCCGATGCGCGCCACGCGGCGATGGCGGCGCTCACCGGAAAGCGCATCGTGGACATGGTGTGGGAGGACCTGAAGCCGCGCGACCTGCTCACCGCGGAGGCGTTTCACAATGCCGTGACCACGGTGCTCGCCCTGGGCGGGTCGACCAATGCGATCGTTCATCTGATCGCCATGGCGCGGCGCGCGGGCGTGCCACTCGGCCTCGACCAGTTCGATGCGCTTGCAAGGAAGACACCCCTCATCGCGAACGTCCGTCCTTCCGGCAAGTACCTGATGGAGGACTTTTACTATGCAGGCGGGCTGCGCGCGTTCCTGAACCGCCTGCGCGAATTGCTGCAACCCGGCGCACTGACCGCAAATGGAAGGACGCTGGGCGAAAACGTGGCCGGCGCGAAGGTGTTCAACGACGACGTGATCCTGCCGCTGGAGGGCGCGCTCGTCGCTCGCGACAGCCTCGCGGTGCTGCGCGGCAATCTCGCGCCCGACGGCGCAGTGATCAAGCCCCCGGCAGCCGAGCCGCGCCTGCACCGGCATTCCGGCCGCGCCGTGGTGTTCGCCGACTACAACGACATGGCGGCGCGCGTCGACGATCCGGACCTGCCGGTGGACCGCGATTCGGTCATCGTGCTCAAGAACGCCGGACCGCTCGGCGGACCGGGCATGCCGGAGTGGGGGCAGCTGCCGATTCCGAAAAAACTTCTGCAGCAGGGTGTGCGCGACATGGTGCGGATCTCGGACGCGCGCATGAGCGGTACGTCGTACGGGGCCTGCGTGCTGCACGTCGCGCCGGAATCGTATATCGGCGGCCCGCTCGCGCTGGTCGAGGAGGGCGACGTGATCGAATTGGACGTTCCCGGCCGGCGCCTCACGCTCAAGGTGGAGGACAGCGAACTCGCGGAACGAAAACGGCGCTGGAAGGCGCCCGCGGCGCGCTATGCGCGCGGCTACGGTTCGATGTTCGCGCGCCACATCCGGCAGGCGAACGAGGGCTGCGATTTCGATTTCCTCGAGGGTGCGGCGCCGACGCCGGACCCCGAGATTCACTGAGCGCGGCCGCTCATTCGCGCGCCTGGCGCTTTTCCTCGTCGGACGCCCAGATTCCGTCCCACGGCTCGCCGCGAAAGGCGAGCACCCGGCGCAGCGGGGGCGCGACGCCGGCGGGGACGTCCGCCTGGGTGCGGCGCGCGGCGCCGCGATACGTTCCCTCGATCCGGTAGTGCCCGGCAGGCACGCGAAACAGGCACATCGGCCCTTCGGCATTGATCGTCAGGCGCGGCGTGCTGGCGTTGCGGTCGAAGAGCCGAACTTCGACGTCGGCGAGATAGCCGCCGCGTTTCTCGGTCACAAGCAGCAGGAAAAGACTGGCCTGCGCCGCGAGGGCGGAAATCGCGCGCCGCTCCTCGACGCCCACGCCGCCGCACGCCCATTGCACTCCATTTTCGGTCTTCATCGCGATCTGCTGCGCCTGGGGCGCGAGCGCGACGAGCATGAGTGTACTTGCGAGCAGGATCCGGTTCATTTCTTCCTTGACTGCACAATACGCAGAATGGTTCCGGGTGTAAATTCCACCCCAGCTGGTCGGCTGTCGGTCCGGCGTCCCGGACGGTAGACTGCGACGGGTGCCCGAGCGGGCAGGCTGATCCGGCTCGACCGGCGCAGAGGAGGGCAAACGATTCTAGACATCGTCGCAGCCGTGCTGGTGAGCGGTGGGATCCTCGTCCAGGTCGCCGCCGCGCTCGTCATTCGCCGGCTCATCTGGAGCCTGCCCACCCTGCGGCTGCGCGCGCGGTGGCGCTTTCTTCTCGGCTTCGTCGTCCTATTCATTGCAGGGTATCTGGCCTATCTGTTCCTGTTTCGGGGCAGGCACCAGGAGCTGTCGCACCTGATCGTGCCGGTGATCTTTTTTCTCGGCGCGTGCTTCGTGCTGCTGGTGGCGCAACTTTCGGTGGTGACCGCACGCGACCTCGGCCGCGTGCAGCGCCTGGAGGCGGAGACGATCACCGACGAGCTGACGGGCCTGCACAACCGCCGCTCGTTCAACCGGATCTGGCAGAGTGAACTTGCACGCGCGCGGCGCCATCGGCTGCCCGTGTCGGTGCTGCTCCTGGACATCGATCATTTCAAGGACATCAACGACACCTGCGGCCACAAGACCGGCGACGAGGTGCTTGCCGCGGTAGGCCAGTTGATCGTGCAGTCGGTGCGCGCTTCGGACATGAGCGCGCGCTACGGCGGCGAGGAATTCGCCGTGATCGCGCCGCACACGCCTCCGGAGGCGGCGCAAGGGCTCGCGGAAAAGCTGCGGCAGGTGGTCGAAGGGCACGCCCGCGAGGCGCTTGGCGAACAGAATCGGGAGCGGAAGGTGACCGTGAGCATCGGAGTCGCGGGCTGCGCCAATGCCGCAGAAGGATGCGAGGACTTGTTCGTGCGCGCCGACAAGGCTTTGTACGCGGCCAAGCATGCCGGGCGCAATTGCGTCAAGGTTTTTCCGGCGGAAGTGAAACCAGCCGCCAGCGCATGAGTCACTTTCCTCCGACTCGTACTCTTCGCCGTATCGGGCTCGCGGATGCCTCGATCGTCGTGCTGGCCCGAAGGCATCACGCACGGGACGTTTTCACTCTGGATGAGCGCCATTTCCGCGCCCTTCGCATTGGCCAGCGGCAGCGCTTCCGAATACTGCCCGCGGACTTGCGACGTGGTTGACCGCCTCGGGGCGAGCGCCGAACTGCGCGAGAAGCTGACCCAGACGGGCAGCGGCTGAGCCCGCTCGATCGGAACGGCGCTCGCGCGATCTTCTGACGGTGACGAACCCCGAGCGCAAGCCGCTGGACGGAGCGGCCTTCTCCCTGATGGTGCTGCTCACCGCGCTGTGGGGCTTTCAGCAGGTCGCGATCAAGCTCACCGCGCAGGACGTGTCGCTGGTGATGCAGTCGGGCATCCGCTCGATTCTCGCCACCGTGCTGCTGCTCGCCTGGGTGTTCTTCAGGAAGATCCGCCTGTGGGAGCGCGACGGCACATTTCGCCCGGGGCTGCTCGCAGGCGTGCTGTTCGGCGGCGAGTTCATCTTCATCTACGCGGGCCTTGGCCATACCGCGGCTTCGCGCATGGTGGTGTTCATTTACCTCGCGCCGATCTTCACCGCGCTCGGCCTGCATGCGTTCGTTCCCGGCGAGCGTCTCGCTCCGGGCCAGTGGGCGGGCGTGCTGCTCTCCTTTGGCGGTGTGGTGCTCGCGTTCTCCGAGGGCTTCGGTTCGGCGCAAAGTACCGTACTCGGCGATCTTTTCGGCGTGATCGCGGCAGCGCTCTGGGCGGCGACCACGGTGCTGATCCGCTCCACGGGTCTTGCGCGCATCACCGCGACGAAGACGCTTTTCTACCAGCTCGCGGTGTCGGCGCTGATGCTGCCGCTCGCCTCGCTCGCGATGGGGGAAAAGGGGATCGTCGCACTCACGCCGCTTGCGCTGGCGAGCCTCGCCTACCAGGGCGTGATCGTCGCCTTCGCGAGCTATCTCGCCTGGTTCTGGCTCCTCACCCGGTATCTTGCCGCGCGCCTCGCCGTGTTTTCCTTCCTGACGCCGTTCTTCGGTGTGCTGGGCGGAGTGCTCGTGCTCGATGAGCCGCTCACGCCTTCTTTCGCGCTCGCGGCGCTGCTGGTCGGCGCGGGAATCGTGCTCGTCAATCTGCGCGGGCGCTAGCGGCGGCCCGGCTGCGTGCAATAATCCGGCGCATGGATCAGCGGGTGAACGCGGAGCAATTCCGGCTCGGCATGCGCAGCCTCGCCGGCGCGGTCAACATCGTGACCACGGCGCACTCCGGGCACCGCTACGGCATGACCGCCACCGCGGTGTGTTCGGCGACCGCGGAGCCGCCCACGGTGCTCGCCTGCCTCAACCGGCACACCACGACGCACGGTGCGGTGGCGAAATCGGGCGTGTTCTGCGTGAATGTGCTGCGCTCCGAGGACTGGGAACTTTCCACCGCGTTCAGCGGCGCGCAAACCGGCGACGCGCGCTTTCGCATGCGCGACTGGACCCGCCTCGTCACCGGAGCGCCGGTGCTGATCGAGGCGCTCGTCAGCTTCGATTGCCGGGTGGTGAAGAGCGTCGCGCACGGCACCCACACCGTGTTCCTCGGCGAGGTCGAGCAGGTCTTCATCGGGAAGAAGGGCAAGCCGCTGCTCTACGCCGGTGGCCAGTACGCGAAGCTCGCCTCGCTCGCGCACGGCGAGCCGCTTCCGGAGGGCCTGGATTACTGGGGCGTCTGAGTGGCCCCGGCGCCGCCAAACGCCGAGACCGCGCGCCCGCCGGAACGGCTTTCGGAACTCTTCCTCGGCTTTCTCTCGATCGGCGCGCGCGCCTTCGGCGGGGTGCTGCCCTGGGCGCACCGGGTGCTGGTCGAGGAGCGGCGCTGGCTCAGCGGAAACGACTTCGCCGAGGTGCTCGCGCTCTGCCAGTTTCTGCCCGGACCGAACATCGCGAACATGTCGGTCGTTCTCGGGCGGCGCTGGTTCGGCCTTGCGGGCGCGCTCGCGGGCTTTCTCGGCCTGATGGCGCTGCCCTTCGCGTGGGTGCTCGCGCTCGCCGCGCTGTATGCGGACTGGTCCGCGCAATCGCCTGTGCGCGCGGTGGTCGCGGGTGTCGGCATTGCCGGCGGCGGAATGTTCATTGGCACGGCGCTCAAGCTCGGCCGGCCGCTCGCGCGCAAGCCGGAAGCGATCGCGCTCGCCGCCGCCTGTTTCGTAGCGGTGGGACTGCTGCGCGCACCGCTTCTCGTCGTTCTGCCGGTCGCGGTGCTGCTCGCGCTTGCGATGGCGCGCAGGGGCCTGGCGTAGCGCATGCTGCAGCTCTTCCTGCACTTCGCGCTGCTTTCCCTGCTCGCCGTGGGCGGGATCAGCACCATCATGCCGGAGATGCACCGCGTCGTCGTCCAGACCGAAGGCTGGCTGAGCGGCGCGGAGTTCACCCAGCTCTTTGCGCTGTCGCAGGCCGCGCCCGGTCCGAACGTCCTGATCGTGAGCCTGATCGGCTGGAAGGTGGCGGGACTCGCGGGCGCGCTCGTGGCGCTCGCCGGAATCTGCCTGCCTGCGGCGGCGCTTGCGTGGTGGGTCGGCGGGCTGTGGGATCGGTTTCGCGACGCACCGTGGCGCGCGCTGGTGCAGCGCGCGCTCATCCCGGTGATGGTCGGCCTGGTGAGCGCGGGTGGCTACGTTCTGGCGACACCCGAGGGGCTTGATTGGCGCAACGCCCTCATCGCAAGCGCGAGCGCCGCGGCACTCTGCGCTACGCGCGCGAACCCGCTCTGGATACTGGGAGCCGGCGGCGCCGCCGGCCTGGTGCTTTTCAGCTAAGCGAGCGCCAGGTTCCCGCCGGCCGCGAGACGGCCTGGATTTCTGCCGCAAGCTCTTCGTAGTTCTCGGCGACCTGGTACTGCGGGAACTGCGCCGCCACGTTCGCCGGCGGACGAAACAGGATTCCCGCATGCGCCTCCGCAAGCATGGTGGCGTCGTTGAACGAATCCCCGGCGGCGACGGTGTGGAAATTCATCGCGCGGAACGCCGCCACCGCGGCGCGCTTCTGGTCGGCAAGGCGCAGCCGGTAATCGCGCACGGCGCCCGCCTCGTCCACGATCAGCTCGTGGCAGAAAAGCGTCGGGTAGCCGAGCTGGCGCATGAGCGGCGCCGCGAACTCGTAGTAGGTGTCCGAAAGGATCACGACCTGCGTCTGCGCGCGCAGCGCGTCGAGAAACTCGCGCGCGCCCTCGAGCGGGCGCATCTGCGCGATCGCGTCCCGGATGTCGGCGAGCCGCAGCCCGTGGCGCGCCAGAAGCTCGATCCGCCCGCGCATCAGCTTGTCGTAATCGGGCTCGTCGCGCGTGGTCCGGGCGAGCCCCGGCACCGAAGTGCGCCGCGACACCTCGATCCAGATCTCCGGAACGAGCACGCCTTCCAGGTCGAGGCAGACGATTTCCAACCGGCCCTCCGCGCGAAAGGCCCGGATTCTAAGCGAAACCGCGGCCTCGATCAGGGAGCGATCCGGCGCAGGATCCGGCGCTCGCGCGATTCGAGGTACTGCAGCGCGTTGGCGAGATAGTGCTTGAAGTGCGCCGTCTGCTGGTGCGCTTCGAACGCCTTTTCGTCCTCGTACACCTCGTAGAACACCAGCCGCGCCGGGTCCTCGGGGTCGGCGCAGATGTCGAACTGCCGGCAGCCGGGCTCGGTTTCGCGCGCCGCCCTGGCGTTCTTCGTGCACTCCGCCACGAATTGCGGCACGCAGTCCTTCTTGATCTTCAGTGTGACGAGCAGCACCAATGCCATGCGGTCTCCTTCTTCGCTATAATGCGCCCCCTTCGCGCCCGTAGCTCAGCCCGGATAGAGCACTTGGCTACGAACCAAGGGGTCGTGGGTTCAAATCCTGCCGGGCGCGCCATCTTCCCCGAGGGCGGGGGTAGTCTTCGGATTGATCACCGCGCAAGGCGGCTTTGACCGACGGCGGGCGCTTGCGCGCCCGTTTTACTTGGCTGCCGGCTTCGCGGAGGACTTCGGGTCGCCGACCTGGATCACGGCGGTGGAGCTGCCCTTGCATTCCTTGTTCGTCGTGATCACGCGCCCCTGCGCGCGGACCGTATACCGGCCGTCCTTCTTGTACGTATGCTCCATGGTCACGGGGAGCTTGCCGTCGTCGCCGTTGATCTTGAACTGGCGGTCGCTGCCGTCGCCGAAGCTCACCACCAGGCCGCAACCGGCGCCGCCCTCCTTCTTGGCGGTGACCGTAATCGGGATCGCCTGGCCCGCCTTGGCGGTCTTCGGCGCCCGGATTTCGCCAATTTCGGGGCGATGGCCGACCTGGAAGGTAACGCCAGAGGCCGGCAGAGATGCCACCACGGCGATGATGCTTGCCGCCCCGGCGGCGAACGATCGGACGATTCCCATGCTGATCTCCTGGGAGAGGTGAAACGAACCGAAGTATATCCGCCCTCGCGGCCGAGGCCGCGCGGGGGCGAAGTACCGCGCTATCGCTTGCGTTTGCGCTCGAGGATGAGGTTCGCTTCCCGAAACGCCTTGGCGTAGAGATCGGGGTAGTTGGCGCGCAGGACATGCCAATCGCTCGCCTTGATGCGGTCGAGCTCGCGGTTCGCCACGATCTCGCTTCGCTCCAGCGCAAGCGAGCTGAGCTGGTCCTTGACGATGTCCTCGACTCGCTGGTCGCGTGCGCGCGCGAGCCGCCGCAGCGAGGGCACCTTGGCGTGCGCGATGGCCTGGAGATGATGCGGCACTTCCACTTCGGCAAGCTCCACCGTCTCGCGGATGCTGCGCGAGGTCGAGATCTCGATCGAAATCTTGCGGCAGGCGTCTTCGAGTTTCGCAATGTCCTCGGCGAGCGAGGAGGAATTCGCTTCGGCGTTCACGGTGTGCGCGTCCTTCAGGGATGTTTCAGTATAGCGCAATGATTCGGCGGGAAACGGTCCGCGACATCCGCGGCGCGGCTTCCGGAGCGGCGCGGCTCAATCGCGCTGCCGAATCGTGAGGCTCTGCGTGGCCCGCCCGATGAGGCCGAGCTGGTCGAAGATGCGCGACTCGGCAAGGCCGTTCCCGCCCGGCCCGAGGAACGTGCGTGCATCGATGCAGATCCATTCGCCCTGCGGCTTGCGCAGCAGGTTCACGGTGAGATCGGAGTTGACGAATACATAGCGGCTGAAGTCGAGCATCGCGCTGATGCCGTTACCCGAGTCGGCGGCCACTGCCACGCGCTGAACCGGGCTCGGTTCCTCCCCTTCGAGCAGCGGATAACGCATGCGGAACCAGACCGCCGAGGGGCCGCGGAAGAAAACGCCTTGCGCGACCCGGCTGTCGATCAGTTCCGCATACCCGATCCTCTCCTTGGAGAAAGGGAACCGGGCGGCAGGCGATTCCTCGACCGGGCGCGGCGCCACCGGCCACTCGAGTCCGGGAAATACCGGGGCGAGTTGCAGCTCGGACTCGCGCTGCGCGACCGCGGTGAAACGCGCCACCTCCTTGTCGGCGGCATGGAGCCGTGCGGAGAAATGGGCCACATTGCGCCCCGCGTACTCGGTCTGCACCTCGACCGCAAGCTCGGCGATCGGAATCGGGCGCAGCAGGTTGGCGGTGATCCGCGCGATATGGGCGAGTTCGAGCGCCGCCGCGGCGCGCTCGATCTCGCGCGCGACGAGCGCGATCGAGGGCCCGGCGTGCTGGTGATCAGGGTGCCAGGGGCCGCGCGTAAGCTCAGTGGAGCCGTAGCGACCGTTCGCCAGCGCGATGAAAGCGCTTTTCGGGGCGTGATGTGGTTCGCGCTGGTCAGCCAATTGTTGTGTCATGGAAGTCGCCTTCGGCGCGATCTTAACGTAGAGAACGGAGCCCGACGAAAGAGCCCGCGCTTCGGTTCCTCTAGAATCGGCGTGTGGACAGCTATTTGGGCGGTGCAGTGCGCCGCGGCCTGTTTGCGCTCGGCCGCTCGGTACCGGAGGTCGATCGCCTGTCGGTGCGGGTGGTGACCGACTCCTACCATCACGCCTTCGAGCCCAGCCGCGACCTCGGTGGCGTGGCGATCGAGCGGTTTTCGTTTCCGTTCTCCCCAAAACCCCCGCGCAGGACGCTGCAGAACGAGTGGGGACTTTCGCTGCACGTGGAATCACGACGCGGCGCCGAGTCGCGCCAGGTGCTGGTCGACTTCGGCTACACCGCGGAAACGCTCAACAACAACCTCAGGCTGCTCGGGGTCGACCCGGCGAAGCTCGACGCGCTCGTCCTCAGTCACGGTCACTACGACCACTTCGGCGGCATGTCCGGATTTCTCGCCAGGCACCAGGCCAGGATCAGGCGCGGCATGCCGTTCTTTCTCGGCGGCGAGGAGTGCTTCTGTTTCCGCGAGGCGCGCATCGGCAATGCGGTCGGGAGTTTCGGCGTTCTCGACCGGCACGCGATCGCCGCAGCGAAACTCAAGGTGGTGACTGCCGAACGGCCCGTGATCATCGCGGGGCACGGCTTCAGCACCGGCTGGATCCCGCTCACCTCGTTCGAAAAAGTGCTCTCGCCGACGCGCATGACCGTCGGCATGAAGGGCGGTCTCGGGGCGCAGCGCAGCAAGCTGCCCAAGGAAAAACAGGCTGCGACCGTGCTTCCGGACGATTTCCAGCACGAACACGCCACCTGCTACAACGTGAAGGGCAGGGGGCTCGTGGTCATGACCTCCTGCGGCCACCGCGGCGTAGTGAACTCGGCCAAGGCGGCGATCGCGGTTTCGGGCGTGAAGCGGATCCACGCGGTGATCGGCGGCTTTCACCTTGCGCCGCATCCGCCGGAATATATAGCCGAGACCGTGAAGGCGTTGCAGGCGCTCGAGCCTGATTTCGTGATTCCGATGCACTGCACCGGAGAAAAGTTCGTCGAGATCGTCCAGCAGGAAATGCCGGGCAAATTCATCCGGTCTTCCACCGGCACGCGCTTTGCATTCGGCGCTGCAGCAACGCCTTGACTCGCGCTCGCGCCATGCGAGTCGTGCAAAAAGTCACGCGCGCAGGACCCGGCGTAGAGTATCGTTTGCGGTAAGCGGACTGGGAATGGAAGGGATGAAAATGCGAAACGACCCGAAAGCCGGTTTCAAGCAGCTTGCGTATCTCGCAGGCGTCGTGCTGGCAGTGGCGGCAAGTCCTTCCGCCGCGCAGGTCAGGACAATTTCGGGCCCCGGGGCGGGCAATCCGCCGTGCGAGGTCGCTGCGCCCGATCAGGCTGCCGCGTTTCCTTGCGGGGTGATCCTGTTTTCCCCGGATGGCAGCGATTCGACGCAGGTGCTTTCCGCGATCGCGCGAGGCGCGGGAGCGCAGGTGCGCTTCGAGTACAGGGCGGTTGCCGGGGTGGCGGCCACGGTACCGAACCGCTCGGTGTTGCGCGCCCTGGCCTCGTCGAGCGCGCGGCTTATTCCCGATAGGCGGGTGACCGCGATTGCAAAGCCGGGAGGCGGCGGGAGCGGATCGTCCCCCCAGGTCACCCCCAAAGGTGTCGAGCGGATCGGCGGTCCGCATTTCAGCGCGAGGGGTAGTGGAGTCGGGGTGGCGATTGTCGATACCGGCCTTGACTTCGACCACCCGGATCTGGCCGGCGCGATTGCCACCCGATGCCACGATTCGTTCGGCGGCAATTGCCGCGATGGCGACGGCCATGGCACGCATGTGGGCGGGATCGTCGGTGCCCGCGACAACGACAAGGATGTGGTCGGCGTCGCGCCGGAGAGCACCTTGTACGCGGTGAGGGTGCTGGATAACACTGGAAGCGGAAGCGACGCAACAGTGCAGGCAGGACTGGACTGGATCTGGGTCGAGAACGGCGGCGAGAATGCCGGCGCGTCGCTCAAGATCGCGGTCGCCAACATGAGCCTGGGCCGCGACGGCGATAAAGACGACAATCCGGCGCTTCGCACCACTGTGCAGAGGCTCAATAGTCAAGGCGTCACGATCGTGGTCGCCGCAGGAAACAGCGCCAGCAAGGAAATCAGCCAGCAGGTGCCGGCGGCCTATCCGGAAGTCATGGCGATCGCCAGCACCACGGCGACCACAGGCAGCAACGCTTGTAAGCGGTTGAACAATCCGATCGCTGCCGATACGGCCTCCTACTTCACGACCGACGGTGCCGGTGTCGCGGTCTCAGCGCCAGGCGAAGACCGGGAAGACGTCAACCGCGGCTGCTTTATTGGTTCGGTCGGCATCCTCTCGCTCAAGGCGGGCGGTGGGACGACGCGCCTGAGCGGCACCAGCATGGCTGCGCCCCATGTCGCGGGCGTTGCTGCACTGTTGGTGGGCGAAGGTACAGCTGACCCTTGCGTCGTAAGAAAGCGAATTCAGATCAGCGCAGTGCTCCGGGGCGCGGCACCGTATCATTCGCCGA
The DNA here is from genome assembly GCA_964638135.1 of uncultured Enterobacteriaceae bacterium. Classification (GTDB taxonomy): domain Bacteria; phylum Pseudomonadota; class Gammaproteobacteria; order Burkholderiales; family SG8-39; genus 2-02-FULL-66-14. The sequence goes on from CAZXAR010000001.1 coordinate 13,058, forward strand.
CCAGCGGCTACACCTTTGATGGAGTCACCGAGGGAATCGTATCGATCCCGGGAGCCCTCGGAAGCGGCGCGACCTGCCCCTGAGGGAACGCTCGACAGCCGGGTTCAGAAGCCTGGCGTGGCCTGCGGCACGTAGATCGACACTTTCCTGCTGAGGCCGCGCAGCTCGAATTCCC
>CAZXAR010000001.1:13332-75338 GCA_964638135.1 uncultured Enterobacteriaceae bacterium
CCGTTCCGTCGGCCCCGCACAAGAATATCAGTCCACCTTGGCGCCGGAAATCTTCACCACCTTCGCCCATTTCACGATTTCCTCGCGCAGGAACTTGTCGAACTGCTCGAGTGTCATGCCCATCGGCATCGCGCCCTGTTTCGTCCACGCGTCCCTCACGTCCGGTGCGCTGATGATCTTGTTTACCTCGACGTTGAGCCGCTCGAGCACCGCCCGCGGCGTGCCGGTGGGGGCCATCAGGCCGAGCCAGATTCCGGCTTCGTAGCCCGGAACGCCGGCCTCCGCGACCGTGGGAACGTCGGGCAGCACCGAGGAGCGCGTCTTGCCGGTCGTGCCCAGCGCCTTCAATTTTCCCGCGCGCACGTTGGGCGCCATGGTGGTGATCGCGTCGATCATCATCTGCACCTGCCCGCCCAGGATGCCCGTGCGCGCGCCGTCGCTTCCCTTGTACGGCACGTGCACGATATCCACGCCTGCGAGCGCCTTGAAGAGCTCGCCCGCCATATGGTACGGCGTGCCCGGACCCGAGGACGCATAGTTGAGGACTTTCGGCTGCGCTTTGGCGAGCGCGATGAATTCCTTGAGCGTATTGGCCGGCACCGTCGGGTGCACCACCATCAGCAGATCGGAGTAGTTCACTCCGGTGATCGGCGCGAAGTCGCGCATCAGGTCGAAGGGTTTCTTCGGAATCAGGGTCTCGTTGACCGTGTGCGTGTTCGACATCATGAGCAGGGTGTAGCCGTCGGGAGCGGATTTCGCCACCGCGTCGGTGCCGATGATCGAGCCCCCGCCGGGCCGGTCCTCGACCACGAACGGTTGGCCGAGCACATCCTGCAGCTTGGCCCCGATGAAGCGGGCGTAGATGTCGGCAGGACCTCCGGCGCCGTAGGGCACGATGATCTTCACTGCGCGCGCCGGGTAGGTTTGCGCATGCGCCGCCACCGCGGCGAGCAATTGGAGCAGTACTGCGGCCAGTACCGCCAGCCGATGCGACATGGGTTCCTCCCTTGGGTGAGGCGAAAGTGCGTGCGGATTCTACGCGGTTCGGCCGCCGCCGGGCGGGCACAAGCTGGCACAATCGCGCCTGTGCCGCAATCGCTGCGCGCCAAACGCCGTACGATTCGTTCCATGCGGGCGGTCCCCGTGCGGAAGCTGCCGTCGCGCGTCACGGTGGTCGGCCTGGATCGCGCCCCGCACCGCGCGTTTCTGCGCGCGCTCGGCATTTCGGACGCCGACTTCGAAAAGCCGTTCGTAGGCGTTGTCTCCACTGACGGCCGTGTAACGCCGTGCAATGCGCTGCTTGGCGACCTGGCGCGGCAGGCTTGCGTCGCGGTGCGCGAAAGCGGAGGCGTTCCGTTCGACTTCGCGTCGATCTCGGTGGCCGACTCGATGTCGATGAACCACGGCGGAATGCGGTTTTCGCTGGTGTCGCGCGAGCTGATCGCCGATGGCGTGGAGGCCGTGGTGCGCGGCCACGCCTACGACGCGCTGGTCGCCTTTGCCGGCTGCGACAAGACGCTCCCCGGGATGATGATGGCGATGACGCGCCTGAACCTTCCTGGCGTGTTTGTATATGGCGGGGCGGCGCTCCCGGGGCGCTGGCAGGGTCGGGACGTGACGGTGCTCGACACCTACGAGGCGGTGGGCGGCGTTTATGCCGGCCAGGTGAGCCGCCAGGAACTGGATGAGCTCGAGCACGTCTGCCTGCCTACGCTGGGATCCTGTCCGGGACAATTCACCGCCAATACGATGGCGATGGTCTCGGAAACGCTGGGCCTTGCCCTGCCGGGCTCGGCGACCATGCCGGCGGTTGCGCCCGAACGCGCGGCGCAGGCGCGCGAGTCGGGGCGCGTCGTGATGGATCTGCTGGCTCGGGGCGGACCGCTGCCGCGCGAACTGGTGACTCGCAAGAGCATCGAGAACGCGTGTGCCGCGGTCGCGGCGACCGGCGGGTCGACCAATGCCGGGCTGCATATCCCCGCCATCGCGCACGAGGCGGGAATCCGCTTCGACCTCGACGATTTTGCGCGCGTCGCCAAGCGCACGCCGTTGATCGCCGACATGAAGCCGGGCGGCCGCTTTCTCGCCAAGGATCTGCACGAAATCGGCGGCGTGTACGCGGTGCTGAAAGAGTTGTTGCGGCGCGGTGTCTTGCACGGCGATTGCCTGACGTTGCTCGGCACGACGCTCGCGCAGGAGCTCGCCGATCATCCGGGCGCGGACGGGGAGGTCGTACGCAAAGAGCCGATCTTGCGCAGCGGCGGCATCGCAGTGCTCAAGGGGAGCCTCGCGCCCGAGGGCGCCCTGATCAAGATCGCGGGACTCCGGTCGCTGCGTTTCGAAGGTCCGGCGCGCGTGTTCGATTCGGAAGAAGCGTGCGCGGATATCGTGCGGCGGCGCGCGTACCGCGCGGGCGAGGTGCTCGTCATTCGCCACGAGGGACCCAAGGGCGGGCCGGGCATGCGGGAAATGCTGGGAATCACGGCGCTTCTGTATGGCCAGGGCATGGGCGAGAAAGTCGCGCTGGTCACCGATGGCCGGTTCTCGGGGGCGACGCGCGGCATGATGGTCGGCTATGTCTGCCCCGAAGCGGCTGCCGGCGGGCCGATCGCGATGGTGAAAAGCGGGGACCCGATCGCGATCGACGCGGCGCGCGGGACCATCACGCTCGGGGTTGAGGCGGCGGAGCTTGCGCGGAGACGAAAAGCCTGGCGGCTGCCGCGACGGCCGGCGCTTTCCGGAGCGCTGCAGAAATACGCGGCCCTGGTCGGCTCGGCGTTCTCCGGTGCGGTGACGCATCGCGGCGCCGGTTCGCGGCGCAGCGCCCGCTAGCGCTGCAGGAGTTCCAGCGCCAGATCGCGCAGCTTCCCCTTCTGGATCTTGGTCGCATTGGCGCCCGGCGTAACCGGAAAGGCGTCGAGCGGAACGACCCGACGCGGCACTTTGTATTTCGCGAGCCGGGATGCCACGTGGCGAAGGACCGCCGCTTCGTCCAGCCGAGCCTCGGGCTGCAGGATCACGAACGCAACGGCTGCGATCCCGCCGGAGTCCGCCACGCCGACCACCTGGCAGGCACGGATCGAGGGCAGTTCCTGCACTACCGATTCGATCTCCGCCGGCGAGACCAGGAACCCTCCCAGGCGCAGCGAATCGCCCATGCGCGCGAGGAACACGAACCTTCCGTCGGGCTGCGTGTAGCCCAGATCGCCGGAACGGTAGTACTCATCCTCGGTGAGTGCGCCGAGCGTGGCCCGGGGATCGCCCAGATAGCCGACCATCCGGCTTGTCGGCGCGAAAAACTCGAGTTCGCCGGCTTCGCCGTGGGGCAGAACACGCCCGGTCTGCGGGTCGCGCGCCCGTACGCGCCCCCGCTCGCTCACCGGGCGTCCGCCGGCCAGCATTCTTTCTGCCGCCGGGGCGTTTTCGTCCTGGCGCGCGAACAGCGCCTGGATCTCGCTTGTGCCGTACAGCCCGACGAGCTTCAGGCCGCGGGCATCGGCTTGCTCGACGATATCGCCCAGGGCGGGATTGAAGGCGGCATAGCCGAAAAAGCGCACGCCGGGAAACGCGATCGGCTCTTCGTTCTGTGCGAGGAGCTGCGCGAACGCCTCGTCGGTCCCGTTGGCGTGCGTGACGCGATGGATGGCGATGTCCTGCACTGCCTCGGCCGCATCCCAGGAAGGGCGCGTGACAAGCGGCCGTCCGGCGGCCAGGGCCGCCATCGCGCTGCAAAAACCGAATACGCCGCAAAGCGGAGGTGCAAGGAGAACCGTGGCCTCGCGCCCGATCGCAAACCCGCGCGCGACGTCGAAAGCGTGCGAAATCACGGTTTTCTGGTCGTGCAGCACGAATTTGGGCGCCTTGGTCGTGCCGGAGGTGGTGAAGACGATGCATCCGGCGTCGGGCTCCGCGCTGTCCTCGGCGAGCGGCTGTGTAGCGCCGAGCGCGCGATAGGTGATCGCGGGTTTGCCGAGCATTGGGGCGGGGATGGAAGCACCGGTTTCGGCGTAGACGACCAGCGAGTCGAGGCCCCGCAGCGCACCGGAATCGCATCCGGCAAGGATCCCTGCAAAATCAATGCCACGGAATCCTGGCCAGAAGACCAGCACCCGCGCGCCCGACCGCGAGACGATGTCGCCAACCTCCTGGCTGCGAAAGCGTGTGTTCACCGACACGGCGATCGCCCCGATTCGCGCGCAAGCAAGGAATGTCGCAAGCCACGCCGTGACGTTCGGCAGCCACAGCGCTACGCGGTGGCCGGCGCCGATCCCGAGGTTTTTCAAGCCGCTGGCGATACGCCGGCTCTCACTCTCGAGCACGCGGAACGAAACGGCCCGCCCGCGATCGACGATCGCGGTGGCATCGGTTGTCGCGCGCGCTGCGAGGAGCGCCGGCAGGGTTTCAGCAGTCGCGGTCAATGGCGAAGCAGGCTAACTGCATGCAGAACTTCACGCAACAACGCGACGCAAAAAGTTTTTTTGCGTGTTCGCGCGTTGCTGCGCGCGACCGCACAGGATTTTCGTTTCGTTGCAAAAAACTTCACGAAAAGCAATTGTGTTCGCGCAACGATGTGGATATGATGCTCGCTCGTTTGCGCGGTGCGCCCGCGCCGCGGACGAGAATGGAAGGACGATCCCGACGTCTTCGGTCGGGATGACAGGGAGAGCGCATGCCATCCGTTGTAACGAAGGCGGATCTGGTTGAGGCGGCCGCGAAGGCGGGCAACCTCAGCAGATCCGCCGCGGGCGATGCCGTGAATGCGATTTTCGACGCGATCGTCACCAGCGTCGCGAAGGGAAGCCGGGTCACGGTGGTCGGATTCGGAACGTTCCTGCCGCGCGAGCGGAAGGCACGCTCCGGCCGCAATCCGGTGAACGGGAAGGAAATCCGGATCTCCGCAAAGAAAGTGCCGGCGTTTACCGCCGGGCAGGGCTTCAAGGAGGCGGTTTCGGCGCGGTAGGCGCGGCCACGCTCGCGAATGGGAGGCTGCGAAGCACGCTTCGCAGCCTTTTTTTTGCGCCGACCGGTGGCGCCGCGCCGCCGCGGACCGACCTGAGGCGCAGTGGCAAGTGTCCCGCGTAACCGCCTAGTTCTTGCGGGCGTTGCAAAGCACAATGCGACTTGGCAGAATCCGCCCCAGATCGGACTCGTCCATGGATGGTCTTCTCATACTTTCGCTTGACAGCCACGGGATCCCGCACCGCTGGATCAGCTGGCAGCAGGCCTGCTTCTACTACGCGAAGAACCTCGTGGCGTGGACGCTGGGCGACAGCACGTTCACCTTCTACGGCGGGATTTCGCGCGCAACGGGGTCGCGCTCGAGCATTACCGCGCACTCGATCATCGCGATCAAGGGCAAGGCGCATGCCTCCAAGGGCTTCAATCAGGTTCCACCGCTCAACAACCGGGAGCTTTTCCGGCGCGATCGTCACACCTGCGCGTACTGCGGCGGAAAGTTCAGCTTCTTCCGGCTGACGCGCGACCACGTCACGCCGCTGTCGCGCGGCGGACGGGACACGTGGATGAACGTGGTCACTGCATGCCGCCATTGCAACGGGCAGAAGCGCAACCGGCTGCCCGAAGAGTCGGGCGTGCAGCTGCTCTACGCGCCGTACGTGCCCAACAAGGCGGAGTTCCTGATCCTGACGAACCGGCGCATTCTCGCCGACCAGATGGAATTCCTGCGGCAGCACGTCGCCTCGCACTCGCGCCTGGTCTTCGCCCCTGCCTGATTTCTGGCGGAGCAGCGGTTTTCGGCTGCTGCGGCGGGACGATGCCGGAAGGTTGCGCATCACCGACGATTACCTGCGCGCGTATCTGCTGCGGCCCGAGGTCCGGCCGATCGACGAGTCCTGCGCCGCGGAACGCGGCTTGCATGCGGCGCTCATGGAGGACCCGCAACGACCGGTATCCGATGGCGAGCTCGCGGCGATCGCCGACGAGGACGCGCGCGACAACTACCGGCTGCTGCTGCGTTTCCGCGAGCGCCTGCTCGAGGCAGGCACCGTGGAGGCCTGCTATGCGGGGCTGTTCCGGGGCGCGGGCGTCGATGTCCCGCCGCTCTTCATCGATCAGATGGCGCACGTCATTCTGCGCAACATTCTCGATCGCTGCGAGGACCCGCTGCAGTTGCGCGCGGCGGAACTGTTCTTCCGCGAACAGAAGGCGACGCTGCGCGAAGGCCAGGCGCTGCTCGCCGACCTCGAAACCGTCGCGATGCACGCGGCCGGCCAGCAGTATGGCGGCCTGGGGCGACTGATCGTCGAGGCGCAGGGGCCGCTCGCGCGCGCCGACCTCGCCGTGCTCGACGCCCACAACGCGGCGCTGTACTGGGAGCGCGACTCGCGGCACGACACGGTGATCAGCGTGACCTTCGGGCACGCCGCGCTGGAGGCGTACTGCCGCGTGATCGAAGCCTGGGTGGCGCACTTCGCGGCAGTCGATGTCGCGGTCAGGCCGATGCGCCAGATCGAGGACGCCCACTGGGCCTGGCACATCGGGCTCGATGCGGAATCCACCGCGATCCTGAACGATCTCTGGACCGGGACGGAGGTCGAGCAGGGCAGGATGCAGAGGATCCTCGCGCTGTTTCGCATGGACTTCCGCGAGCCGCGCGCGATGCGGCCGGATCTCGCCGGGCGCCCGGTGTATCTCGCGCTGAGCGCCGACGAGGATGGCACGGTGCGGATGAAACCGCAGAATCTCCTGATCAACCTTCCGCTTGGGCGGCCGGTATGAAGCCACGCTACTGGGAAAGGGCGAAACGCGACCTCGCGCGCAACGATCCGCGGCTCGGCGCGATCATTCGGCGCCACCCGCGCGCGCATCTGGTTTCGCGCGGCGATCCGTTCCAGACGCTCGCGCGCTCGATCGTGGGCCAGCAGATTTCGGTGAAGGCGGCGCAGGCCGTATGGCAGCGGCTCGCGGCGGCGGTTCCGCAGATGACACCACAGGCGCTGCTTGCGCGTGACCGCAGTCGGCTGCGCGCCTGCGGTCTTTCGCAGCGCAAGGTCGAGTACGTCACCGATCTCGCGCTTCGCTTCCGGGACGGCGCGATCCACGTCGCTCGCTGGCCGGCCATGAGCGACGAGGAAGTGATCGCGGAGCTTGTCGGCGTGCGCGGCATCGGCCGCTGGACCGCCGAGATGTTCCTGATCTTCAACCTGATGCGGCCGGACGTGCTGCCGGTGGACGATCTCGGTCTGCAGCGCGCGATCAGCCTCTCGTACCGCGCCGGACGCGCGGTGAGCGAAGCGGCCATCCGGCGCATCGCGCGCGCGTGGCAGCCGTGGCGCTCGGTAGCGACGTGGTACCTGTGGCGCTCGCTCGACCCGGTGCCGGTGGAGTATTGAGGCGTGGCGTAGAATCCCGCGGCGATGAAGACGACCTTCCTCGAGTTCGAGCAGCCGATCGCCGAACTGGAAAACCGCATCGAGGAACTGCGCTACGTCCAGGACGATTCGGCCCTCGACATCTCCGAGGAGATCCAGCGTCTGACGAAAAAGAGCCAGGCGCTCACCCGGGAAATCTACGCCAAGCTCACGCCGTGGCAGATCGCGCAGGTGGCGCGCCATCCGCAGCGGCCCTACACGCTGGACTACGTGCAGATGCTGTTCACGCACTGCGAGGAGCTGCACGGCGATCGCGTGTTCGGCGAGGATGCCTCGATCGTCGGCGGGCTCGCGCGTTTCGACGGCGAAGCCTGCGTCGTGATCGGGCACCAGAAGGGCCGCGACACCAAGGAGAAGATCCTGCGCAATTTCGGCATGCCGCGCCCGGAAGGCTACCGCAAGGCACTGCGCCTGATGACGCTGGCGGAAAAGTTCGAACTGCCCCTGTTTACGTTCGTCGATACGCCCGGCGCCTATCCCGGCATCGAGGCCGAGGAGCGCGGCCAGTCGGAGGCGATCGGCCGGAACCTGTTCGCGATGGCGCAGCTGCGGACCCCCATCCTCGTCACGATCATCGGCGAGGGCGGCTCGGGTGGGGCGCTCGCGATCGCGGTAGGCGACGTGATCATGATGCTGCAATACGCAACCTACTCGGTGATCTCGCCCGAAGGGTGCGCCTCGATCCTGTGGAAGAGCGCCGACAAGGCGCCCGAGGCCGCGGAAACGCTCGGGATCACCGCGAGCAGGCTGAAGACGCTCGGCCTCGTCGACCGCATCGTCAACGAGCCGCTGGGCGGCGCGCACCGCGATCCGCAGGCGGCGGGCGCGGCGCTGAAAAAGGCGCTCGCCGAGGCGCTGCGGCAGGTGCGGGACAAAAAGCCGAAACAGCTCGTCGAGGAACGCCTCGAGCGCCTGATGGGCTATGGCAGGTTCAAGGAAACCGCCGAGCGCTGACGCGCGGCGCGAGCCCGGCCGGGCGGAGACGCGCGTGCTGGAGGCCGCGCGCGCGGTCCTTTCTGCGCACCCACTGCGCAAGCGGCGAATCGCCGTCGGCCTTTCGGGCGGGATCGATTCGGCAGTGCTGCTGCATGTGATGCGGGAACTCGCTCCCGAATTCGGCTACCGGGCCTCCGCGGTTCACGTCCATCACGGCCTGAGCCCGAATGCCGACGCCTGGAGCCGCCGGTGCCGGACGCTTTGCCGCGAATGGAACGTGCCGATCGCAGTGCGGCGCGTGAAGGTGACGCGCACGGGCAAAGGCCTCGAGGCGGCGGCGAGGGATGCGCGCTATGCGGCGTACCGCCGGCTGCATGTCGATGCGATTGCGCTTGGCCACCAGCTCGATGACCAGGCCGAGACGGTGCTGATGAACCTGCTGCGCGGCGCCGGGATCGCGGGCGCGCGCGGCATGGCGGCGGCGGCGCAGCTCGGCCGCAAGCTCCTGCTGCGGCCGCTGTTCGCGTTGCCGCGCGAGGCGATCGTGCGCTACGCCGAGGCGCGACGGCTCGAATGGATCGAGGACGAATCCAACCGGGACGACGCGCGCACGCGAAGCTTCCTGCGCACGCGCGTCGCGCCGCTTCTTGCGGCGCGATTTCCGCGCTGGCGCGAAAGCCTGGCGCGCGCCGCGCGTCACTTTGCGGCGGCCGACGCGGACGCGAACCGGCTGCTGCGCGCGTTTCTTGCGGCGCGCGGCCTGCGCGCGCCAAGCGAACGCCGGCTGGCGGAGATGCTGCGCCAGCTCACGGGGGCGAGGCGGGATGCGCGGGTCGCCCTCTCACATGACGGCGCGGTCCTGCGCGTCCATCGCGACCGCGTGTTCGTCACGCGCCCGCAGCGCCGCGAGCCGTTTGCGCCAGTGCGCTGGAACGGCGGGAACCGCCTCGCGTTGCCGCAGCTGGGAGGCGAATTGCGGTTTCGTCGCCGGCGCGGCGCCGGAATCGACGCGACGCGGCTCGAGGGCGCTGACGTGACGGTGCGCTTGCGCTCAGGCGGCGAGCGGCTGCAGCCGGACGCGCGGCGTCCGCGGCGCACGCTGAAAAACCTGTTTCAGCAGGCCGGTGTCCCGCCCTGGGAGCGCGAGCGCCTGCCGCTGCTGTTCCGCGGTGGCGATCTCATCTGGGCGCCGGGGCTTGGCGTCGACGCGAGCTACCGCGCGCAGGCCGGCTCGCGCGGGATCGTGCCCGAGTGGTGCCCGCACGCCTGAGCAGGAACGCCTCGCGCGCCGCGGTCGATTCCGCGCTTGCGGCGGCGAGCTGCAGCTGATCGTGCGCCATGTAGCTGACCGCATGCGCACCGAGATTGGCATAGACGTTGACCGCTTCCTTGCTCATCCGCACGGCGTGCCTGGGCTGCGCGAGCGCAGCTTCGGCAAGGGCGCGCGCGCCGGCCAGTGCGCCGCGAGCGGGAGCCAGGGCGTCGACGAGCCCCATCGCAAACGCCTCCGTGGCGCTGCAGCGCTCGCAAAGGATCGTGAGCCGCTTTGCGCGCGACGGGCCGACAAGATTCACGAGCCGCGGAATCGTGCCCCAGGTGAGCGGGATTCCAAGGCCGATTTCGGGGAAGGAAACGAACGCGTTCCGCGCCGCCACGCGCCAGTCGAGCGCGAGCGCGAGCGCAAGTCCGCCGCCGATCGCGTGGCCCTCGATCGCGGCGACGGTGATCTGGGGCAGTTCCTCCCACGCCCGCGCCATCCGGAAACCGAGCGAGGCGACCTCGCGCTTCGCGGCGAGCGGCGCATCTTGCTCCGCCCACCGGCGCGCGTCTTTCAGGTCGGCGCCGGCTGAGAACACACCGCCCGCGCCGGTGACGATCACGGCGTCGATGTCGGTGCGTGTGGCAAGCGCGCCGGCGCAGGCGATCATCTCCCGCATCAAGTCCACCGACATTGCATTGCGCTGCCGGGGACGGTTGAGCGTGACCCGTGCGACGCGCTCCCGCTCGTCTACGACCAAGGTTTCGTACATGAATGCAAGCCTTTGTTTTTACGCGAAAGTAAATGCCATCGTGCTATACTTTTCAACTTTTCGAAAACCTTTCTGGAGAGACGGGATGGCGGTCGAGCGGACCCTTTCGATCATCAAGCCGGACGCGGTGAAGAAGAACACGATCGGCCGGATCCTGGCTCGGTTCGAAGCCGCCGGCCTCAAGATCGTCGCGGCACGCATGATGCATTTGTCGCGCGCCGAAGCCGAAGGATTCTACGCGGTTCACCGCGGGCGGCCGTTTTTCAAGGACCTGGTCGAGTTCATGATTTCCGGGCCGGTCCTGGTGCAGGTGCTCGACGGCGAGAATGCGATCGCGCGGAACCGCGAATTGATGGGCGCCACCGATCCCAAGCAGGCGGCCCCGGGAACGATCCGGGCGGATTTCGCGGCTTCGATCGATGCGAATGCGGTGCACGGTTCCGACAGTCCGGAAACTGCGTGCTTCGAAGTCGCCTATTTCTTTCCGGTGTGCGAGATCTTCGCGCGCTGAACCCGGCCGCATGACGGTGAATCTGCTCGATTTCGACCGCGCCGCGATGGAGCGGCATTTTGCTCGCATCGGCGAGAAGCCGTTTCGCGCCCGGCAGGTGATGCGCTGGATCCATCAGCGCGGCGCGCACGATGTCGACGCGATGACCGATCTCGCGAAGGCGTTGCGCATGCGTCTTGCGGCGTCGGCGAGCATCCTTCCGCCGCGCGTGGTGGGCGACAGCACGACGGACGACGGAACACGCAAGTGGCTGGTGCAGATCGATGGCGCGAACGCGGTCGAGTCGGTGTTCATTCCGGAACCGCGGCGCGGGACGCTGTGCGTTTCCACGCAGGCGGGCTGCGCCCTGGACTGCGCGTTCTGCTCGACCGGCAAGCAGGGCTTCAACCGCAATCTGACCACCGCGGAAATCATCGGCCAGTTGTGGATCGGCAACCGGGAGCTCGGCGGGAAAAGCGGCGAACGGCCGATCACCAACGTAGTCCTGATGGGAATGGGCGAGCCGCTGCTCAATCTGGACGCGGTGCTTCCGGCGCTCCACCTGATGCTCGACGACGACGCCTACGGGCTTTCGCGCCGGCGCGTCACCGTATCCACTTCCGGCGTGGTCCCCGGAATCGACCGGCTGCGCGACGAATGCCCGGTGGCACTCGCCGTCTCCCTGCACGCGCCCGACGATCACCTGCGCGATCGCCTGGTTCCGATCAACCGCCGGTATCCGGTCCGCGAGCTGCTCGCGGCCTGCAACCGGTACCTGGAGCGCGCGCCGCGCGACTTCATCACGTTCGAGTACGTGATGCTGGAGGGCGTGAACGACTCGCCGGCGCAGGCACGCGCGCTGCTGCGGCTCGCGGAGCGGGTGCGCTGCAAGTTCAACCTGATTCCGTTCAATCCGTTTCCCGGAACCGCCTTCACGCGCTCCAGTCCGGAACGGATCAGCGGGTTTGCCGAGGTGCTGCGCCGGGCGGGAATCACGGTCACCACGCGCAGGACGCGCGGCGAGTCGATCGACGCGGCCTGCGGCCAGCTCGCCGGCGAAGTCTCCGACCGCACGCGCCGCACGGCCGACGGAGCGCGGCGCCACCGCGTTCCGATCCGGGAGCTCAGCGCATGAATCCGCTGTTGCGTGCTGCGGTGTTCCTTGCGATCGGGGGATGCGCGGTGCCGCCACAGGCTCCGGAGCCGGTCGCCGAGACCGGCACCATCAAGGGAGAGGTCGGGGATCCGCGCAATCGCGCCAAGATCCACACCGAGCTCGCCTCGCTCTATTTTCAGCGCGGCAACATGGGCGTGGCGCTCGAGGAGTTGCGCATTGCGATCGCGGCGGACCCGGCCTACGCGCAGGCGTACGGCATGTTCGGACTGGTCTACATGGAACTGCGCGAGCTGAAGCTCGCGGAACAGAATTTCCAGCGCGCGCTGGGGCTCGCGCCGCAGGATCCGGACCTGAACCACAACTACGGCTGGTTCCTGTGCCAGATCGGTCGCGAAAGCGACGGCATCAAGTACTTCGTGCAGGCGACCCAGAACCCGCTTTACACGACGCCGTCGCGCTCATTCGCGGCGGCAGGAATCTGCGCGCTGCGCAAGGACCGGATCGGCGAGGCGGAAGGATTTTTCCAGCGCGCGCTCAAGGTCGAACCGGACGACCCCGCCTCGCTCCTGCAGCTCGGGCTGATTCGCTACCGGCAGGGGAATTACAGCGACTCGCGTACGCTCGTCTCGCGTTTCAACAAGCTGATCGAGCCGACCCCCGAATCGCTCTGGCTGGCGCTGCGGATCGAGCGCAAGCTCGGCGACCGGATGGCCGAGGCGAGCTTCGCCAGCCAGCTGAGCCGGCGCTATCCCGGATCGCGCGAGCACCAGCTTCTCCAGCGCGGCGATTTCGACTGAACCATGGAGCGCGAGCGCACCGGACCATCGGCGGCAGCAGCGACGTCGAGCGTTGCGGCGAGCGTCGGCGAGATGCTTGCCGACCGGCGGCGTGCACTCGGGCTTTCCGTCGAGGACGTGGCGCTCAAGCTGAAATTCAGGGTCCGGCAGATCGAAGCGCTGGAACGGGGACGATTCGAGCGGCTGTCCGGTCCGACGTTCGTGCGCGGGATGGTTCGCGCCTACGCGCGGCTCGTCGGCCTGGAGCCCGATCCGCTGATCGAGCGCATGGCAGCCTGCTTCGCGATGCCGGAGGATCGACTTTCGGCATTGGCGATGCGAAGGCCGATCCCGTTCTCGGACGGCGCGAAGCGCGCCAACCTTCCCTATGCAATCCTGTCGGTAGCGGTCCTCGGGGTGATCGCCGCGGTCGCCTGGGAGTGGCACGACGAGCGCGCCGGGCGAAACCGGCTCACGTTCGTGCGTGCGGCGCAGATCCCGCTCGAGCCGGCACGCGCGCCGGTGGAGATCACCGCGACCGCGCCCATCGCCGCGGAGCTGCCTGCGGTGGCGCAGGAGCGCGACCGTCCGGCCGACGCGGCTGCCCCAGAGGCGAGCGACGGCACGCGCCGGCTTACGCTGCGATTCGACGGCGATTCCTGGGTGGAAATTCGCGCGCGCGGCGGGGGAATCGTGCTTTCGCGGCTCAATTCCGCCGGAACCGAGCGCGTCATCGAGGGCCGGCCGCCGTTCAACCTCGTGATTGGTAACGCGCAGCAGGTCCGGCTGCGCTACGACGATCGCCCGATCGACCTGGCGCCGCACCTCAAGTCCGACGTGGCGCGGTTGCGGCTGGAGTGACCGTGTCGGTTCGCAGGCTCTCGACCCGGGTGCAGGTCGGCGGTGTGGCGATCGGCGGCGGCGCGCCGATCGTCGTGCAGTCGATGACCAACACGGACACCGCGGACGCGGAGGCGACGGCGCGGCAGGTGGCCGAGCTTTGGCGCGCGGGTTCCGAGCTGGTGCGGATCACCGTGAACACGCCCGAAGCGGCGGCGCAGGTCGCGGAGATCCGCGCGCGGCTCGACCGAGCGGGTTGCGAGGTCCCCCTGGTCGGCGATTTTCACTTTAACGGCCACAAATTGCTGGCGCAGTACCCCGATTGCGCCAGGGCGCTTGCCAAGTACCGCATCAATCCCGGCAATGTCGGCAAGGGCGCGAGGCGCGATGAGCAGTTCGCGACCATGATCGAGGCGGCGCTGCGCTGGGACAAGCCGGTTCGCATCGGCGTCAATTGGGGCTCGCTCGATCCCGAACTGCTTGCGCGCGTGATGGACGAAAACGCGGCGCGAAGCGAGCCGCTGTCGGCCGCCGAAGTCGTGCGCGAGGCCCTGGTGCGCTCCGCGCTCGAATCCGCACAGCAGGCGCAGTCGCTCGGGCTCGGTGCGGACCGGATCGTGATCTCGTGCAAGGTGAGCGGCGTGCAGGACCTCGTCGCCGTCTACCGCGAACTCGCGGGCCGCTGCGGCCATGCGCTGCACCTCGGGCTCACGGAAGCGGGAATGGGCTCCAAGGGGATCGTCGCCTCGAGTGCCGCGATGGCGATTCTGCTGCAGGAAGGCATCGGCGACACGATTCGCGTTTCCCTCACGCCGGAACCGGGCGGGGACCGCACGCGCGAGGTCGTGGTGGCACAGGAGCTGCTGCAGACGATGGGGTTGCGCAGCTTCACGCCGCTGGTCGCGGCATGCCCGGGGTGCGGGCGAACCGCGAGCACCTTCTTTCAGGAACTGGCGGACCGGATCCAGTCGTACCTGCGCGCGCAGATGCCCGCCTGGCGCGAGCGCTATCCCGGCGTCGAGGAGATGCGCGTCGCCGTGATGGGCTGCGTGGTGAACGGACCCGGGGAATCCAAGCACGCCGACATCGGCATCAGCCTGCCGGGCACCAACGAGTTCCCGGTCGCGCCGGTTTACGTGGACGGCGAAAAGACCGTCACGCTCAAGGGCGAGCGCATCGCCGAGGAATTCGAGGCGATCGTCGAGGCGTATGTGCGCAAGAGATTCGCCCCCGAAGCACGGCGGGGCGTGCGCGCGGACGAGAATGCGTCCGGCCGTCCGCGCGGCCCGCTCGCCGGGGGCGCCGGCACCCAGCGCATTTCCATCAAGCCGCAGTCATGACCGCAATCCAGGCGATCCGCGGCATGAACGACGTGCTGCCGGATGAGGCGGCGCTGTGGCTCGCGTTCGAGCACAAGCTCGAGAATTGGCTCGAGCGCTGGGGCTATCGGAACGTGCGCATGCCGCTGGTCGAGAGTACGGCCCTGTTTCGGCGCGCGATCGGCGAGGCGACCGACATCGTCGAAAAGGAGATGTATTCGTGGCGCGATGAGCTGAACCGGGAGGAACTGACGCTGCGTCCGGAGGGCACGGCATCCTGCGTGCGCGCGGCGATCGAGCACAACCTGCTGTACGACGGGCCCAAGCGGCTCTGGTATGCCGGCCCGATGTACCGGCACGAGCGGCCGCAGAAGGGGCGCTATCGCCAGTTCCACCAGTACGGCGCGGAGGCGCTTGGCTTTCCCGGCCCGGACGTCGATGCCGAACTGATCGTCATGTGCGCGCGCCTGTGGCAGGAGTTCGGCCTGGAGGGGATCCGCCTGGAGCTCAACACCATCGGCACGCCGCAGGAACGCGCGCGCTACCGTGCCGACCTGGTGAAGCACTTCGAGGCGCACGCGGCAAAGCTCGACGCGGACGCGAAGCGGCGCCTGCACACGAACCCCTTGCGCATTCTCGATTCCAAGAATCCCGCGGTGCGGCAGGTGGTCGAAGCGGCCCCGGACATGCAGCACTACCTCGGCGAGCATTCGCGCACCCATTTCGAAGGCCTCACGAAGCTGCTCGCTGCCGCCAACGTCACGTATGTAATGAATCCGCGCCTGGTTCGCGGCCTGGATTACTACAACGGCACCGTCTTCGAGTGGGTTTCGGACCGGCTCGGCGCACAGGGCACGGTGTGCGGCGGCGGCCGCTACGACGGCTTGTTTGCGCTGCTGGGCGGCAAGCCTGCGCCGGCGGTCGGTTTTGCACTGGGATGCGAACGTCTCGTCACGCTGCTCAAGGACTGCGGGCGCGCGCCCGCAGTCCCGGCTCCGGACGCCTACGTCCTGCAGCAGGGAGAGGGGACGTTCGAATTCGCGTTCGCGATCTCGGATGCGTTGCGTGCGGCCGGTTACTCGATCGTGCAGCACGCGGGCGGGGGCAGCTTCAAGTCGCAGATGAAGAAGGCCGACGCGAGCGGCGCCACGCTCGCGCTGATCGTCGGCGAAGACGAATTGCGCGCGGGCGAGGTCACGGTCAAGCCGTTGCGCGACGGGCGGGCGCAGCTGCGCGTCGCGCGCGCCGCGATCGTCGCCCGCCTGCCCGAATTCCTGAAAGGCGGATAGCCATGGCAATGCAGAACCTGGACCTGGAAGAGCAGGAGCAGCTTGCTGCGCTGAAGGGATGGTGGAAGGACAACGGCAACCTGGTGCTCGGCCTCATTGCGGCGGCGGCATTTTCGGTTGCCGCGTGGCAGGGCTGGAACTGGTACCAGCGCACGCAGGGGCTGCAGGCGAGCGCGCTCTACGAGGCGCTTTCCAAGGCGACCCAGGGCGGCGACGCGAAGGCGGTGCGGGACGCAGGCGGCGCCCTCGTGGAAGGCTTTCCGCGCACGCTGTATGCGAGCATGGGCGCGCTCGCGTCGGCACGCTTCCACTTCGAACGCAACGACCTGAAAAGCGCCAAGGCGCAGCTGCAGTGGGTGATCGAGCGCGCTCCGTCGGACGAACTGCGCGACATCGCGCGCCTGCGCTTCGCCGCGCTGCTGCTGGACGAGAAGGCCTACGACGACGCCCTCCGGGAGCTGGAAGCAAAGCACGGCGCGGCGTTCGCGGCGCAGTTTGCGACGCTCAAGGGCGATGTCTTCGTCGCCAAGGGCCAGAACGCAGAAGCGAAGACGGCGTACCGGCTGGCCCTGGAGAAGGCCCACAAGACCGACGACGCGTTGCGCGCCGGCGTGCAGTTGCGCCTGGATGCGCTCGGAGGCTAGGCGTGCGGCGCATTCTGCCACTGCTCGCGGCGGCGGCGCTTTCGGCCTGCTCGAGCATGCCGAGCCTCAATCCGATCGACTGGTTCTCGGCAAGTTCGTCGGGGCCGAAGCCGGCCCAACTTCCGGCGCTGACCAACCCGCCGCCCGTGCGTGTGCTCTGGTCCGCCGCGCTTGGCACGGCCGACGCGTACGTTTTCAGTCCGGCACTCGCCGGCGAGAGCGTGTATGCCGCGGCGCGCGACGGCACCGTGGCGCGGCTCGAGGCATCGAACGGCCAGGTGCGCTGGCGAACATCGGTCGGGACGCGGATTTCCGCCGGCGTCGGCAGCGACGGCAGCCTCGCCGTGGTTGCGACCGAGGAAGGCGAGGTGTACGCGCTCGAGGCGCGGACCGGGGTGCTGCGCTGGAAGGCGCGCGTCTCGAGCGAAGTGCTCGCCGCTCCCGCGGTGGGCGGCGAGCTCGTGCTGGTGCGCAGCGCCGACAGCCGCATCTTCGCGTTTGCGGCCACCGACGGCAGGCGCCGCTGGGTATTTCAGCGCGCCGCCGCGCCTCTCATCGTGCGCTCGCCGGCGGGCGTCACGCTGCATCAGGGTCTCGCTTATGCCGGATTTTCGGGCGGCAAGCTGGTGGCGATCGCGCTCAGCAACGGCGGCGCGCGCTGGGAAGCGACCGTGGCGGTGCCGAAAGGTGCGACCGAGCTCGAGCGCGTCACCGACATCGTCGGCAATCCCACCGTGCAGGGCCGCGAGGTGTGCGCGGCCGCGTACCAGGGACGCGTCGCCTGCTACGACGCGCAAAGCGGCGCGCAGCAGTGGGCGCGCGAGATGTCGACGCTGACCGGCGTGTCGTTCGACCCGCGCTACGCCTTCGTGAGCGATGATCAGGGCGCGGTGCACGCACTTGATCGCACGAACGGACGCAGCGTCTGGAAGCAGGACCGGCTTGCGCACCGCCGCCTGTCGCTGCCCGTGCCGACGGGAAGCGAGCTCGCGGTGGGCGACTTCGAAGGGCATGTGCATTTTCTGGCGCGGGATGCGGGCACCTTTGTCGCGCGCGCGGCGACCGATGGCAGTCCGGTGCGGGCAGCGCCGCTGACCCTGTCTTTCGGAGTGCTGGTGCAGACGCGCAACGGCGGACTGTACGCACTCGGCCTGCGGTGAAGCCGATCCTCGCCCTGGTGGGGCGACCGAACGTCGGAAAATCGACGCTCTTCAACCGCCTCACGCGCAGGCGCGATGCAATCGTCGTCGACGTGCCCGGCGTGACGCGCGACCGGCACTACGGCGAGGGGCGGCTCGGCGGCCGCGCCTTCCTTGCGATCGACACCGGGGGGCTCGATCCCGCAGCCAAGCAGGGAATCTTCGCGCAGATGGCGCGCCAGGCCGAGCAGGCGATCGCGGAAGCCGATGCCGTGATCTTCATCGCCGACGCGCGCAGCGGGCTCGCTGCCGGCGACCGTGAGATCGCTGCGCGGCTGCGGCGCATCCATTCGAAAATCTGGGTCGCGGTGAACAAGGCCGAGGGGCTTGCGCCCGACGCGGCGACCGCGGAGTTCCACGCGCTGGGGCTGGGCCGACCGACGGCCATTTCCGCCGCGCACGGCACCGGAGTCCGGGAACTGCTGGAGGCGGTGCTGGCCGTCTTTCCGGAGGACGAGGAAGCGCACGACCGCGGCGAAGCAAGCGACGGCCACCCGCGCGTGGCGATCGTCGGCAGGCCGAATGTGGGCAAGTCCACGCTCGTGAATACGCTCGTGGGCGAGGAGCGCGTCATCGTCTTCGATCAGCCGGGCACCACGCGCGACGCGATCGAGGTGAGCTTCGAGCGCGGCGGGCGGCCGTACACGCTGGTGGACACCGCCGGGCTGCGCAAGCGCGGCAAGAGTGGCGCCGAAGTCGAACGCTTCTCCATCGTGCGGACATTGCAGGCGATCGAAGCGTCCAACGTGGAGGTGCTGCTGCTCGACGCAACCGAGGGCATCAGCGAGCAGGACGCGCACGTCGCCGGATACATCCTCGAGCGCGGGCGCGCGGTGGTCCTGGCGGTGAACAAGTGGGATGCCGCGGACCGCGACACGCGCGCGCGCCTCAAGTCCGAACTGCAGTGGAAGCTCGGCTTTCTCGCTTTTGCCGAGACGCACTTCGTCTCGGCCAAGTACGGCAAGGGCCTCGCGGACCTCGTGAAATCGATCGATCGCGCTTACGCGGCGGCGCACGCCAAGCTTTCGACCCCGCGCCTCACCCGCACCCTGATCGCCGCGGTCGCGCGCCAGGCGCCGCCGCGCAAGGGCTACGCGCGCCCCAAGATGCGCTATGCGCACCAGGGCGGCTCCAATCCGCCGCGCATCGTGATCCACGGCAACACGCTCGATCGCGTCCCTGACGGCTACCGGCGATACCTCGAAGGCGTTTTCCGCAAGGCCTTCGGCCTGGTCGGGACGCCGGTTGCGATCGAATTCCGCACTGGCGTCAACCCGTATGCGGGACGGCGGGCCTCGAGATAGTCTCTTTCGGTGGCCAACAAGCCAGGCACCAGCGCCTCGGCCGCATTCGCGCCCGAGATCATGACCGCCTCGACGCCGGCGCCGTGCGTTGCCGAACCGGCGAAGACGAGGCCGCGAATCGGGCTCTTGACCTTGATGGCGCCCGGCGCGCCAGTGGCGCCGTAGATCGCGCCGTCGCTCGACCAGTCATAGCGGCGGAAGGTGAGGGGAGTCGCCTCGGCCCGAAACACGATGCGCTTCGAGAGGCCGGGCAAGGCCTCTTCTGCGAGAGCGATCAGTTGATCGCCGATGGCGTTCTTTTTCCCCCGGTAATCGACGCTGCGCCTGTGCGCGCGATCGTCGACTGCTCCCGCTTCGCCGCACCACGCACGCGCGGCATCGTGACTCGCCAGGCGCAGAATCTCGACCGTGCTGTAGCCGGTCGGCGCCGCGGAAGCATCGACCAGGCTCGGGATCACCAGACCGGCAGAACCCGTGACGCCGGCAATGTGCATGATCGGCTTCGCGTCTTCGAAGCCGCCGCGCACGCCGAGATGCACGGCGAACGCGGAGCACGAGGGCCGCATTGCGGCAACCTGCCGACGAAAGTCTTCAGGCCAGCGGGCGGAATCGACGAGTTCGCGGGTCGCGCTGAGAAGGTCTGCATTCAGGACGACGGCCTCGCTGCGCACGGCCTCGGCCGGTGCGAGGCGCACGCCGCACGCGCGGCCGTTCTCTACGAACACGCGCTCGACCGCGGTCTTCAGGCGAACCTTGCCGCCATGGCGCTCGATGATTTCCACCAGCGCGTGCGCGATCCGGCCCGAGCCTCCCGCGGGGTAATAGCCGCCGTGCAGGTAGTAGCCGAAGAGCGGCACCATTGCCGCGACCGTCAGCGCCTGCGGCGAATCCGTGAGGTAGCCCGAGAGCGCCAGCAGATGGCGCCGTGCGGCGGGATCGGCGATCTGCTCGTGCAGGAATTCCGCGAACGGCCGCTGCATCCACTGCACCGCGAGCGGATAGCGGCGCGCAAATTCGAGCATCCCGCTCACCGTGCGCGGCGCGCCGGGAACGCCGCTGTACTTCGGCGCTTCCGAATACATTGCGGCGTGAATCGCGCGGATCGCAGACATTGCGTTTCGCACGCCTGCCGCGTCCGTCGGGAAACGCGCGGCGAGTTGTTCGACATACAAGTCCCAGCTCCCGGGCACGTCGAATGCGGCGCCATCGGTGATGAAGCGATGGCTCATCCTGCGCCAGTCGATTCGGTGCACGAGTCCGAGACGCCGGAAGAGGCCGTACACCGGCGCCCCCTCCCACCAGCCCGAGACGTCGTGCACGCCGCTATCGAACCGGAAGACGGGCCGTGCGTCGCCGTCGCGTCCTTTGCGTAGCCAGTGGTGTGCGAAGCCTCCGGGAACCACGTGCTGCTCGAACACGACGACCCGCACTCCGGCTTGCGCGAGCAGCGCGCCGGCGGTGAGTCCGCCAAGCCCTGCGCCGACGACCGCGACATCCGCATCGCGTGCAGGCTGGCGCGCGAACGATGGCGCTCGCCAGCGTGCGCCTTGTGCCGCGCGGATCCGACTTCCAAGCGCGTGGCGCACCAGCGCCAGCGGAAGGAACGCGGAAAGAATCGCGGCTATCACGAGCGGGACCGTGCTTGCAGCTTGCGGCAGCAGCAGGAAACGGGCGAGCGCGAGATACGCGAACACCGCAGACCAGAGCCCGGACATCACCGAATTGACCGAGAGAAACAAGGGATCGCGGGTGCCGGCGGACCAAGCTGACGCCGAGAAGGCCGCGGTCCAGGGTCGTCCGACGACTATGCTTGCTGCCATGCCTGCGGCCAATCCAAGATGGCTCCAGGCGAGCGAGTCGAGTTCCCATCCGGCGAGGTGAGCGAGCGTGATTGCCGAGAGCACTCCAGCACACAGCCACGCGAAGGACGCATCGAGGCTCGCGCTCTTGCGCCAAAGCCCGACTGCGGTGGCGAGCGCTGCACCGATGGCGGCGCCGATGCCGGGATGCGCGAACCCTGCGCCGATCCAGAAGAGTGCCAGCGGCACCAGCCCCAGCTTGACGAACAGAAGCGTCTTCATGGCGGCCACGCGAGCCACTGCATCAGGAAGCGCGTCGCAGGAGAATCGCGATGCCGGGCGCGAGCGCGGGGATCGCGGCGGCAAGGTGAATAGCGGTCGGAATGGTCAACTGCCTGTCCATGTTTGACGGCCGGCCCGGAGCCTGTTATGTTGTCTCTGTCAACATTACTGTAGCTGTGGATGTAGACATTGTCAACATCAAAAACCGCGAAACACACCTATCACCATGGCCGGCTGCAGGCTTCGCTCCTTCGCGCTGCCGAAGAAATGCTGGAGAAGCAAGGACTTGTCGCGTTAAGCGTGCGCGCAGCCGCGCGCCGCGCCGGGGTTTCGCATAACGCCCCATACCGCCACTTTCCCGACCGGGAAAGCCTTCTCGCCGCGCTCGCCGCGGACGGGTTCGCGCGCTTCGCCCGCGCGCTGGAAGAAGGGCAGGCGCGCGGCGGCCTGCGCGGTCGCGGCGAGGCGTATGTGCGTTTTGCGCTCGAGAATCCGCAGCGGTTCCGCCTGATGTTCGACGGCGAAGTCCCGATGGCGAGGCATCCGGCGCTGCGCGAAGCTGCGACGCGGGCGTTTGCGGCGCTTGCCGGCGCGCTTGCCGAGTATCTGCCCGGCGTCCCGAGCCGCGATGCCTCGATCGCGGCGTGGGCGCTGGTCCACGGACTGGCCAGCCTGCTGCTCAATGAGCGCATCGCGTTGGCGATGCGGGCCGAGCGAAGCGACGAGGAATTCGTGCGGGCGGTGCTGGGTTCGGTGCGGTTTGCGGCCGCTCAGCCTGCGGCCTAGTCGCGGCTGGCGTTGTACGTCCGGAAGACTTGCGCGCAATCCTCGGTGCTGCCCGCCGATGCGTGGCAGCGCAACAAACGGAACACGGGTTTGCCGGCGCTGCGCGCAACGCGTGCGGAGTAATACGTCCAGAGCGTCCGCGCATGCTCCGGTGCACCTGCGGCGAGGTAGCCCGCCATGCCTGCCATCAGGAGGTATTCGCGGCTCTCCGAATTCAGTTCCGGCTGCGTGGCGAGCAGCTGGGATGCAAGCTCCGCCATGCGTACCGCGTCGCGCGCCCCGGCGGCGCGAAACAGCGCGATCCAGCGGCGCTGGAACTCATACAGCTCGGCGTGACACGGCGCGCCCGCGAGCCGGCGCCAAATCGCCTCGGTTTCCTCGGGCGGCAGAAAGGGGTTCGTCGCCTTCGCCACGTGCACGAGCGCATGCAGCCAGACATCGAGTTCGCGCGCCTGCCGGCATTCGATCAGCCGCACCTTGACCAGCTCGAGGTCTTTCTGCAGGAGCGTCGGAATACCCTGCGGCTCGGGTATGCCCGGACCGAGCAGGAAGTCGCGCGCATAGCGCGCAAGCCGCGTGCTCTCGACCCGCTCGAACGCGTACGCGCCCCTGTGCAGCGGGTTGACCGGCCGGCGGGCGGGCGCGGGTTCCAGCAGTTCGAGCACCGGCACACCCGCGTTCGGCATCGCGACGACGTCGGCGGCGCTCTTTTCCATGAAGCGGTGCTTGGCCGCGTTCAGATCGAGCACCGGGTAGTAATCGGAATTGGCGGCGATTCCGTAGCTCGCGAACAGCGGCTCGAGCAGGGCGCGGCTGCCGAGGTAGCGGGCGTCGAGGTCGCCCGCCGTCAGCACGTGAACGGTCCACAGTTCCCGCGCCAGTCCGGGCTCCTCGAACACCTCCGCACGCGCGGGGAGCGGCAGCGGCGTTTCGCTCGCCACGATCAGCACATCGTGGTCGCTCGCCGCGAACACCGCGTAGTGCGGAAACACTTCGCCGAGCGCGCCCATCACCGACGCAAGCAGCGAGGCGTCGACTTCGTAGAGCTGGAACCACTGCACGAGCAGGCCGCCGTCGTTCAGGTGGGTGCGGATGCGGCGGTAGAACTCGCGCGTGAAAAGGTTGGAAACCCCGCTCACCCACGGATTGGAAGGCTCCGAGATGATCAGATCGTAGCGCCGGTTGCGCGTCGAGAAGAACGTCTTGGCGTCGTCGATCAGGATCGCGCCGCGCGGGTCGGCGAACGCGGCGCTGTTGCGCGGCAAGAAGCCGCGCGACGCTTCGGCCATCGCCGATTCGATCTCCACGGTCTCGACCCGCTCGATCGCCAGGCTCTGCAGCAGCGTGTGCATCGTGAGACCGGTTCCGATGCCGATCACCGCGGCGGTCCGCGTCTCGGGCCGGAGCGCGAGCGGCACGGCTGCCGTCAGCACCATCGTGATTTCGTCGCTGCCGCGCTCGCCTTCGGGCTTGAGGTTGATGGAGCCGTCGGACTTGCCGTTGGTGCGGATGCTGGTCGCCTCCGGGTAGCGCACGAGGTGCACCGTGGCGGTCTTCCCGTCCTTGCGGAACAGGATCGTCGCATCGCGCGAACTGGCGAGATCGCCATGGCGGAACACGCCGGCCGTCATCTTGTTGGCGTCGAGTTCGACCGCCGCGGACACCGGAACGAACGAGCCCGCGCACAGCGCCGCGGCGGCCGCAAACGTGCCCCTGCCTGGAGCGAAACGGTACAGCAGCGCGAGCCCGAGCAGGGCATCGACCGCGGCACCCACGATCAGGGTTTCCTTCAGACCGAGCAGCGGCAGGCCGGCGTGCACCGCGAACACGACCCCTGCGATGGCGCCGACCGTGTTCGCCGCGTAGACCTTCCCGATCGCTCCCTCGCCGGCGCCGCGGCGCAGGAGCGCGCCCGTGAGGAGCGGCAACGTCATGCCGGCGCAGAAGGTCGCCGGCAGCATGACCAGCGCGGCGATGCCCTGGCCCGAGAGGTTGAAAAACAGGTATCCGGCTTCGCTGCGCGCGAGGCCCTTCATCAGCCACTCCATGAGGGAAAACGTGGCGTCGTACGCGGGCAGCGTCGCGAGCGCGAGCAGCGCCATCATCACCTGCACCCAGCCGAGCAGCCGCTCGGGTTTCGCGGACCTGTCCACGTGGCGGCGCACCGCGAATCCGCCCAGGGCGAGGCCGAGGATGAACGTGGACAGCATCAGCTCGAAGGAATGGGTGGAGGCGCCGAGCACGAGCGAGAGCATCCGGATCCAGCTGATCTCATAGATGAACGAGGCGAGGCCGGTGAGAAAGGCCGCGAGCAGCAGCAAGTGCGCCGCCTGTTCGTCGCCTTGCGGACGCGGCGTCACGGGCGCGTGGTGCGCGGGGCGCGCCAGCAGCCAAACGGTGGCGGCGAGCGCCAGGTTGATCAGGCCCGCCGTGCGCAGTGTTCCCGGCAGGCCGACCCACGCAATCAGCACGAAACCGCTGGCAAGCACGCCGAGGACGGCGCCGAGACTGTTGGTGAAATACAGCATCGCGACCGATTCGCCCGAGGACGAAGGCTGCGCGCGCACGAGTCCCGCGCTCATCAGCGGAAAGGTCATTCCCAGCAGCACCGACTGCGGCAGGATCAGCAGGCAGGAAAGCGCGAGTTTCGCGGCGAGCGCGGCGGCCTCCGAGCCGAGCGCCGGCAGCAGCGCGGCGTAGGACCACTCGGTGAGCGCCACGAACCCTTCGTGAAATGCGAGGGCCAGCGCGCCGATCACGGCTTCGACCAGCGCGTAGCCGAGCAGCGGATTGCGCAGGCGCGTCGAGCGGCTGGCAAGCAGCGCGCTGCCCGCCGCCATGCCGCCCATGAAGACGACGAGCACGAGCGACTGCGCATAGGCCGCATGCCCGAGGTACAGCTTCAGGTAATGCGTCCAGATCGATTCGTAGATCAATCCTGCGAATCCGGACGCCGTGAACAGGGCGTAGAACGCGGCACGCGGCGGGATGCGCGACAACATAGCGCGCGGTTATAACATGCGTGCACAGGCCACGATGAACGAAGCCGAACCATGAGCCCCGCTGTCCGGCTTGCCGTTTTCTATTTCGCCTACTTCTGCTATCTGGGCGCGTTCGTTGCGTATTTCTCCCTCTGGCTCGCCGGCCGCGGCTACACGCCCGCCGAGATTGGCGCGGTTCTCGCGGTGCCCCAGTTCGTGCGCATCGTCGCTCCCACCGCGTGGGGCTGGCTTGCCGACGTATGGGGCGAGCGCTTTCCCGCCGGCCGGCGCGGCATCGTGGCCGCTTCGTCGGTACTCGCCGCGGCAAGTTTCGCGCTGCTCGGTGTTGCGGACGAGATCGGCACGGTTTTCGCCTGCGTGGCACTGATGGCGCTGTTTTCCGCCGGTGTGCTGCCGCTGGTGGAAGCGGCGACGCTCGCGGCGCTCGGCGGCCGCGCGGAAGGGTACGGGCCGGTGCGGGTCGGGGGCTCGCTCGGATTCATTGCAAGCGTGCTTGCGCTCGGCGCGCTGCTCGACCGGCAGCCGGTCGCTGCGCTGCTTCCGGTGATCGTCGTGCTGATGGCGCTCGCCGCGCTTGCCGCGCTCGCTCTGCCCGCGGCGCACCCGCCGGCGCCGCCGGAAGACGGTGCACGGGGGCTGCTGCGGGTGCTGCGCGAACCGCGCGTGATCGCACTGTTCGCGGCGTGCTTCTGCATGAGTGTCGCGCATGGCGCGCTGTATGCGTTCTACTCGATCTATCTTGTACAGGCCGGGTACTCGAAGAGCGTCGTCGGTTCGTTGTGGACCCTGGGCGTGGTCGCCGAAATCGTCTTGTTCCTCGCCCTGCCGGCGCTGTTGCGGCGCTGCTCGCTGCGCGGGGTGCTGATCGCGAGCTTCGTGGCGGCAGCGATCCGCTTCGTGACGATCGGCTGGGGCGTGAGCTCACTCGCGCTGCTCGTGGCGGCGCAGCTGCTGCATGCGCTCACGTTCGGTGCGTATCACGCGGCTGCGATTGCCGCGGTGCACCGGCTGTTCACCGGTCCCCTGCAGGTACGCGGCCAGGCGCTGTACGCGAGCCTTTCGTACGGGCTCGGCGGCGCGGTGGGAATGCTGCTGGCGGGCTGGAGCTGGGGCGCACTCGGCCCCGCCCTTGCGTTTTCCATCAGCGCGGGATTCGGCATCGCAGGCGCGCTGCTCGTCGGGTGGCGCGTGCGCGTGTAAGGGAACGGCGCAGCCGAACGCTCGCGCGGCGACGCGGGTCCGCGGTAAAATCTGCCACTTTTTCCGGTGCTACCGATGACGCCAAGGACGCTCTACGACAAGCTCTGGGAGGATCACGTCGTGCACGTGGAAGATGACGGCACCGCGCTCCTCTACATCGATCGCCACCTGGTGCACGAAGTGACCAGTCCGCAGGCGTTCGAGGGGCTCAGGCTGGCCGGCCGCAAGCCGTGGCGCATGGATTCGGTGATCGCGACCGCCGATCACAATACGCCGACCACCGGCTGGGAACGGGGCCTCGACGGGATCACGGACCCGATCTCGCGCACCCAGGTCGAAACGCTCGACCGGAACCTGCGCGAGCACGGGGCCAAGGCGTATTTCCCGTTTCTCGACCGGCGCCAGGGTATCGTGCACGTGATCGGACCGGAACAGGGCGCGACGCTGCCCGGAATGACGGTCGTGTGTGGCGATTCGCACACGAGCACGCACGGCGCGTTCGGGTGCCTTGCGCAGGGCATCGGCACCTCGGAGGTCGAGCACGTGCTCGCCACGCAATGCCTGGTGGCAAAGAAGATGAAGAACATGTGCATCGTCGTGGACGGGCAGCTGGCGCGCAGCGTCTCGGCGAAGGATGTCGCACTTGCCGTCATCGGCCGCATCGGCACCGCGGGCGGCAGCGGACACGCGGTGGAATTTTCCGGCAGCGCGATCCGCGCGCTGTCCATGGAAGGTCGCATGACGGTGTGCAACATGGCGATCGAAGCGGGCGCGCGCGCCGGGATGGTGGCGGTCGACGATGCAACCGTGCATTACGTGAAGGGACGGCCGTTCGCGCCCAGCGCAGCGGACTGGGACGCCGCAGTCGCCTACTGGAATACCCTCAAGAGCGATCCGGGGGCGAGGTTCGACCGTGAAGTCCAGCTGCGCGCGGAGGAGATTCGCCCCCAGGTGACCTGGGGCACGTCTCCCGAAATGGTGGTCTCGGTCGAGGACGCGGTTCCCGATCCGGAGAAGGAAAAGGACGCGCAGAAGCGCGAGAACATGCACCGCGCGCTGCAATACATGGGGTTGCGGCCGCGCACTCCGATCACCGAGATCCGCCTGGACAAGGTGTTCATCGGCTCGTGCACGAACTCGCGCATCGAGGACCTGCGGATCGCCGCCGCCGTGGTCAAGGGACACCGGATCGCGTCCAACATCCGGCTTGCCCTGGTGGTCCCCGGTTCCGGACTGGTGAAATCGCAGGCCGAGAAAGAGGGGCTCGATCGGGTTTTTCGCGACGCCGGGTTCGAGTGGCGCGAACCGGGCTGCTCGATGTGCCTTGCCATGAACGCGGACCGGCTCGAGCCGGGCGAGCGCTGCGCCTCGACCTCGAATCGCAATTTCGAGGGCCGGCAAGGCGACGGCGGGCGCACGCACCTCGTCAGCCCCGCAATGGCCGCGGCAGCCGCAGTCGCCGGGCATTTCGTCGACATCCGGCGCTGGAGGTGAGCGAATGGACAAATTCGTCACCCTGACCGGGCTGGTCGCGCCGCTGGATCGCGCGAACGTCGACACCGACCAGATCATTCCGAAGCAGTTCCTGAAGTCGATCCACCGCACCGGATTCGGCCCGAACCTGTTCGACGCCTGGCGCTATCTCGACCATGGCGAGCCGGGCATGGACCCGGCGAAGCGCGCCAGGAATCCGGAATTCGTGCTCAACCAGCCGTGCTACGCGGGGGCGACGATCCTGCTGGCGCGCAAGAATTTCGGCTGTGGCAGTTCCCGCGAGCATGCCGCCTGGGCGCTGCTCGACTACGGCTTTCGCTGCGTCGTTGCGCCCTCGTTCGCCGATATCTTCTACAGCAACTGCACCAAGAACGGCCTGCTTCCCGTGGTGCTTGCCGAAGCGGAGGTCGACGCGCTGATGCACGACTGCGCCGCCTTCCCAGGGTTCCGTCTGCGGGTGGACCTTGCGGCACAGTCCGTATCGACGCAGAACGGCGCGAAGGCGATGCGCTTCGAGATCGACCCGTTCCGCAAGTATTGCCTTCTGAACGGGCTCGACGAAATCGGCTTGACCCTGCGGCACGCTGGAAAGATCCGCGGCTTCGAAGAGCGGCGCCGCACGCAGTATCCCTGGCTCTTCCGGTGACGGCATGAAGGTCGCGGTATTGCCGGGCGATGGCATCGGCCCGGAGGTCGTCGCGCAGGCGCTCAAGGTGCTGGGGCGGCTCGCTTTGCCGCTCGAGCTGGCGGAAGCCCCGGTGGGCGGGGTCGGGGTGGACGCTGCCGGCGACCCGCTTCCCGCGGCAACGCTCGCGCTCGCGAAGCAGGCCGATGCGATACTTTTCGGCGCCGTCGGAGACCCTCGATACGATGCATTGCCACGCGCGCAGCGTCCTGAACAGGCGATTCTCGGCCTGCGGAAAGCGCTCGCGCTGTTCGCCAATCTGCGGCCGGCGATCGTGCATGCCGAGCTCGCCGGCGCGTCGACGCTCAGGCCGGAGGTGGTGGCCGGGCTCGATCTCCTCATCGTTCGTGAGCTCACCGGCGACATCTACTTCGGGCAGCCGAAGGGAATACGGCCTGCCGCGGCCGGCGGCCGCGAGGGCTTCGACACCATGCGCTATTCCGAGCACGAAGTGCGGCGCATCGCGAAAGTGGCGTTCGAGGCGGCGCGCAAGCGCGCGAGGCGGGTCTGTTCCGTGGACAAGGCGAACGTGCTCGAGACCTCGCAGCTGTGGCGCGAAGTGGTCAGCGCGGAGGCGAAAAACTACGCGGACGTCGAGGTCTCGCACATGTACGTGGATAACTGCGCCATGCAACTGGTGCGAAACCCGAAGCAGTTCGACGTCATCGTGACCGGGAACATGTTCGGCGACATCCTCTCGGACGAAGCATCGATGCTCACCGGGTCGATTGGAATGCTGCCCTCGGCCTCCTTGGACGCTGACGCAAAGGGCCTCTACGAGCCGATTCACGGCTCGGCCCCCGACATCGCGGGAAAGGACATTGCCAATCCCCTGGCCACGATCCTTTCGGCGGCAATGATGCTGCGCTATTCGCTCGGACGCCCCGGGGAGGCCGAGCGGATCGAGCGGGCGGTGCGCGCGGTGCTGCGCGATGGCTACCGAACCGCCGACCTATATACTGAGGGGACCCGAAGGACGGGTACCGAAGAGATGGGGAACGCGGTCGCGGACCGGTTGTGAGCTGAGAATGCAGCCATGCTGAGGGTGGGCATCGTCGGTTGGCGGGGAATGGTGGGATCGGTTCTCGTGCACCGCATGCGCGAGGAGGGCGATTTCGACCACGTCGAGCCGGTGTTCTTTTCGACCTCGCAGGCGGGCGGCAGGGGCCCGGCAATCGGAGCGCAGACTGCCGCGGTGGGCAATGCGAACGATGTCGCGGCATTGCAGCGGCTGCCGGTAATCGTTTCCTGCCAGGGCGGCGAGTATACGAACGAGATCTACCCGAAACTGCGCCAGCAGGGCTGGAAGGGCTACTGGATCGACGCGGCGAGCGCCCTGCGCATGCAGGACGATGCGGTCATCATCCTGGATCCCGTCAATCTGAAACTCATCCAGGATTCGGTGGCGAAGGGCGGCCGGAACTTCATCGGCGGAAACTGCACTCTGACGCTGATGCTGATGGGTCTGGCAGGACTGTTCCAGAACGACGCGGTCGAGTGGGTGACGTGCATGACCTATCAGGCCGCGTCCGGCGCCGGCGCCGCGAACATGAGGGAATTGGTGGCGCAGATGGCGCATCTCGGCGAGGCCGCAAGAGGAGTGCTCGCCGACCCGGCAGCGACCGCGCTCGACATCGACCGGCGCGTGACCGAAACGCTCCGCAGCGCGGCGCTGCCCAAGGAGGAGTTCGGACATCCGCTCGCCGCGAGCCTGCTGCCATGGATCGACAAGGACCTCGGCAACGGCCAGAGTCGCGAGGAATGGAAAGGTCAGGCCGAAACGAACAAGATCCTCGGCCGGAGCGAGCGCCCGATTCCGGTGGACGGGATCTGCGTGCGCGTCGGCGCGATGCGATGCCACAGCCAGGCGCTGACGGTCAAGCTCAAGGCGGATATTCCGCTGGACGAGATCGCGGGCATGATCGCGGAAGCGAACGACTGGGTGAGAGTCGTGCCGAACCGGCGCGAAGAGACGCTCGCCGAACTCACCCCGGCTGCGGTGAGTGGAAGACTGTCGGTGCCCGTAGGCAGGCTGCGCAAGATGACCATGGGTGGGGCCTATCTGGCCGCTTTCACCGTCGGTGACCAACTGCTCTGGGGTGCTGCCGAGCCCCTGCGCCGCATGTTGCGGATCCTGCTTGACGCCGGAGTTCGCAACCCCTCCTGATGCCCGAAGGTTTCTTTTTCGCTGCCGGGCGAAAGCCGCGAAATTGGAGGAAATCCCTCAGCTTGCAGGGCTAATGCCATGATGTTATGGTACTCAGTCCGAGAAGAACGACTCAGGGTGGTGCCGATGCGTACTGGAGGCACGGGAATGCGGCTCGTGTTGGCGGCATGCCTGCTGTTACCGCTGGTCGCGGGTGCCGCCGGACTCGGTCGGCTGACGCTGCTCTCGGCCTTGGGCGAACCGCTACGCGCCGAAGTGGAAGTCGTGGCACTGCAGCCCGGCGAAGCCGATACGCTTTCGGCACGGCTCGCTTCACCCGACGCGTTCCGCCAGGCTGGCATCGAGTACAGCCCGACGTTGCTTTCGATTCGCGTGGCGCTCGAACGACGCGAGGGAAAGCCGCTGGTGCGGCTGAGTTCGGTGCAGCCGGTGAACGACCCCTTCCTCGATCTGCTCCTGGAACTGCAGTGGGCGACCGGTCGTCTGGTGCGCGAGTACACGGTGCTTCTCGATCCGCCGGATTTTCGCGCGCGAGCCCCCCTCGCGGCCGCGCCCGCGCAGGTGCAGCCGCCGGTGCCCGCGCCGGCCCCGGCGGCGCCGGTTGAGGCTCGCCCGCTTCCCTCTGAGGCCGGGGTTTCGCGTACCTACGAGGTCAAGAAAGGGGACACGCTCGGCAGGATCGCGCGCGAAAACAAACTCGAAGGCGTCAGCTTTCATCAGATGCTGATCGCGCTCTACCGCGCCAACCCCGAAGCTTTCATCCGCAAGAACGTCAATCTGGTGCGCGCGGGCCGGATCCTGAAGATCCCGGATCGCGAGGCGGCGGCCGCGGTTTCCAATACCGAGGCCAATCGCATCGTGACGACGCACCACGCGGAATTCGCCGAATACCGCGCGAAGCTCGCCGCGGCAGTCGCGGCCAAGCCGGCGAGCACCGTCCCGGGGCAACGCGAAGTTGCGGGACGCATCACGGCCAAGCCGGAAGCGCCGGAGGCTCGCGCGCCGAAGGACCAGCTCAAGCTGTCGAAAGCGGATGTGGCAAAACCGTCCTCGCCTGTGGCGCGTGCCGCGCGCGAGGATGACAAGGTTGCCGAGAGGCGCGCCTTGCAGGAAGCGCAGTCGCGCGTCGCCGACCTGGAGAAGAACGTCTCCGACCTGCAGAAGCTGCTCGAAATGAAGAACAAGCAGCTCGCGCAGCTCGAGCAGAAAGCGACCGTGGCGCCCGCCGCAGCGCCGGCCCCAGCGACCAAGGAGGCGGCAAAGGCGCCTGAGCCGCCCAAACCGGCGGTCGAGCCGGCCAAGCCCGCGGCGGAGCCGGCCAAGCCCGTGCCCGAGGCGGCAAAGCCCGCCGTGGCGCCGAAACCGGCGCCCGCAGTCGCAAAGGCCCCCGCCGCGGAAAAACCCAAGCCCAAGCCTGCCCCGCCGCCTCCGCCGGAGCCAAGCCTGGTCGACGAGTTTCTCGATAATCCGCTTGCGTTGGGAGGGCTTGGCGGCGTGATCGTGCTGCTCGCCGGGTACGGCGCATGGGCCTGGCGCCGCAAGAAGGCGGCGGCACAAACGAGTTTCCAAGAGAGCATGCTGGGTTCGTCGTCGGGCCGTGCGGCACCCGCGGCCCCCGTGCCGGCTGCCCAGACTGCCGCGGCAGCGGCGATTCCGGCCGCCATTGCAGCGGCTCAGCGGGCGGCCCCGGCGGCGGGTGAGGAGGTCGATCCGATCGCCGAAGCCGATGTTTATCTCGCCTATGGGCGCGACGCGCAGGCCGAGGAGATCCTGAAGGACGCTCTTGCGAGTTCGCCGAACCGGGTCGCACTGCATCTTAAGCTGCTTGAAATATTCGCCCACCGACAGGACAAGAACGGTTTCGAGAAGACCGCGCTCAAGGTTAAGGACCTGACGCAAGCCGCGGGGGCGGAATGGGCAAAGGCGAGGACCCTCGGGCATTCGATCGATCCGGAAAACCAGTTGTACGGCGTGCGAGGCGGCGCGGAAGAGGGCAGGCCGCCGGCAGCCGAAGTGGCGGCGGCAGGAGCGGCCGCGGCAGCGCCGACGCTCGATTTTGATGTGGGGGCCGCAGCGCCGGGAGCAGCAGAGACATCGGCGGGAACACCCGCGGCGGTTTCGCTCGACTTCGACATTGGCGCAATCGCCCCCGCGGAAGAAAAGAAGGCGTTCGCGCCCGGGGACACGGTCGTTCTCGGGCCAGGCGCCGTGCCTGCGGCAGCCGAGTCGCCGGCCGCACCGCCTGCAGAGGCTGCGCAAAGCGCCGCCGGCCTGGACTTTGATATCAGTGCGCTGCAACCGCCTGCACCGGCCGCCGCGCCGCCGCCCGCTGCGCCCGCGAAGGAAGAGAGCACAGGGTCGCTCGATTTCGATCTCGACCTCGATCTGGGCGGAGAAAAACCCGCGCAGAAAAGTGCGCCTCCGCCGCCCGATTTTTCCACCGTCAGTCTCGATCTCGGAGCGGCAGGCGCAGTGACGCCGGCGACGAGTTCAGATCCCAGGTGGCAGGAAGTCGCCACCAAGCTTGATCTGGCGAAGGAGTATCAGCGCATGGGCGACACGGACGGCGCGCGCGAGCTGCTCAATGAAGTGGCCACGCAGGGCGATACGGCGCAGCAGGCCCAGGCAAAGCAGATGCTTGCCGCACTGACCTAGCTGCGGAACCGGCCGAGGGACAGAAGAGCCGCGGCGCGCAGGCGACCGCGGCTTTTGTTTTCCATGCGCATTGCACTGGGACTCGAATACGACGGCAGCCGCTTTCTGGGCTGGCAGACGCAGCCCGAGGGCGGCACGGTGCAGGACGCGCTGCAAGCGGCGCTCGCCGCGATTTCCGGAAACCCCGTCTCGGTTACCTGCGCGGGCCGCACCGATCGCGGCGTGCATGCGCGCGAACAGGTGGTGCATTTCGATACCGAGGCCACACGTCCGGATACCGCATGGGTGCGCGGGGTAAACGCGTTCCTGCCCGAATGCGCGGCCGTGCGCTGGGCGTTCCGGGTACCTTCGGACTTCCACGCGCGCTATGACGCGATCTCCCGCGCCTACCGGTATGTGCTCCTGAACCGGGGCGTACGGCCGGCGCTTGGTGCGCCCTACGTCGGCTGGGTGCACGCGCCGCTCGAGGTAGAGCCGATGCGCGATGCGGCACGGTTTCTCATCGGCGAACACGATTTCTCGGCGTTCCGCTCCGCCGAGTGCCAGGCGAGGACACCGGTGCGAACGTTGCACGAGCTTTCGATTGCGCGCCAGGGCGAGCGCATCGATTTCGTGCTGCGGGCGAACGCCTACCTGCATCACATGGTGCGCAATATCGTCGGCACGCTGGTCCAGGTGGGCAAGGGCGCCCGGCCGCCCGCCTGGGTGCAGGAAGTGCTTGCCGCGCGCAAGCGTGCGCTCGCCGCGCCGACATTCCCTGCGCAGGGGCTGTACCTCGAATCGGTGATCTATGCGCCGTCCTGGAACCTGCCGCGAATCGAGCCGGCGCGACTCTCGATCCCTGCGGAAGCATGAGGACGCGGGTCAAGATCTGCGGCATCACGCGGGCCGAGGACCTGCTGGCGGCGGCGGAGGCGGGCGCGGACGCCTTCGGCTTGGTCTTCTATCGGCCCAGTCCGCGCTGTCTCACGCTGGAAAGCGCGCGCGCGCTGCGCCGCTCGGCGCCGGCGTTTCTCACCTCGGTGGCGCTGTTCGTCAATCCGGATGAAGAAGAGGTGCGCCGCGTGCTCGACGCGGTGCGGCCCGACCTGCTGCAATTCCATGGCGAGGAATCGCCCGGATTCTGCCGCGCGTTCGGAGTGCCGTATGTCAAGGCTTGCAGGGTGAGGAAAGGGGTCGATTTGCTAGAATACTGGCAGCCGTTTTCCGATGCCTGCGCCTGGCTCGCGGATGCGTGGGTGGACGAATACGGCGGCGTCGGCAAGGGCTTCGACTGGTCGCTGGTGCCTGCCGAGCACGCAAGGCCGATCATTCTTTCCGGAGGCCTGGAGGCGGGGAATGTCGGCGGTGCCATTCGCCGGGTCCGGCCTTGGGGCGTGGACGTCTCGAGCGGTGTCGAATCCGCGAAAGGCATCAAGGACGCGGCGAAGATCGCCGCATTCGTCGCCGAGGTCAGAAATGCAGATGCTTGACCTGCCCGACTCACGCGGGCATTTCGGTCCCTATGGTGGCGCATTCGTCCCCGAGACGCTGACGCACGCGCTGGAAGAATTGCGCGACGCCTACGCGCGGTGTCGCAACGACCCGGAATTCGTCGCCGCGTTCCGCTACGAACTGAAGCATTACGTCGGGCGGCCGAGCCCGGTCTACCATGCCCGACGCTGGTCCCAACGACTCGGCGGCGCGCAGATCTATCTGAAGCGGGAGGACCTCAACCATACCGGAGCGCACAAGATCAACAACACCGTGGGCCAGGCCCTCCTCGCGCGCCGCATGGGCAAGCGGCGCGTGATCGCCGAGACCGGTGCCGGCCAGCATGGCGTGGCGAGCGCCACCGTTGCCGCGCGCTACGCCATGGAGTGCGTCGTGTACATGGGTGCCGAGGACATCAAGCGGCAATCGGCGAACGTCTACCGCATGAAGCTGCTCGGCGCCACGGTCGTGCCGGTCGAGTCCGGTTCGCGCACCCTCAAGGATGCGCTCAACGAAGCGATGCGCGACTGGGTGACGAACGTCGAGAACACCTTCTACATCATCGGCACCGTCGCGGGACCGCATCCCTACCCGATGATGGTGCGCGACTTTCAGTGCGTGATCGGCGAGGAGTGCAAGCTCCAGATGCCGGAGGTCGCCGGCCGGCAGCCCGACGCCGTGATCGCGTGCGTCGGCGGCGGATCGAATGCGATGGGGATCTTTCATCCCTATCTGGCCGAGACGAAGATCCGCCTGATCGGAGTCGAGGCCGCGGGCGAAGGGCTCGCCACGGGGCGGCACGCCGCGTCGCTGTGCGCCGGCAGACCCGGGGTGCTGCACGGCAATCGCACGTATCTGCTGCAGGACGCGAACGGCCAGATCATGGAGACCCACTCGGTATCGGCGGGACTCGATTACCCCGGGGTCGGACCCGAGCACGCCTGGCTCAAGGACTGCGGCCGGGCGGAGTATGTTGCGATCACCGACGACGAGGCGCTGAAGGCGTTTCATGACCTGTGCCGCCTCGAGGGCATCCTCCCTGCGCTCGAATCGGCGCATGCGCTTGCCTATGCGGCAAAGCTTGCGCCGACGCTGCCGACCGATGGCGTGCTGCTGGTCAATCTCTCCGGGCGCGGCGACAAGGACATGGACACGGTCGCCGCGCGATCGGGTATCCGGTTCTGATGTCACGAATTGCGGCAAGGTTTGCGGCGTCGGCGGCGAAAAATCGCAAGCTGCTGATTCCCTACATCACCGCCGGCGATCCCGATCCGTCCCTCACGGTGCGCCTGATGCTTGCATTGAGCGAATCCGGGGCGGACATCCTGGAGCTGGGCGTGCCGTTCTCGGATCCGATGGCCGACGGCCCGGTTCTCCAGCGTTCCTCCGAGCGCGCGCTCGCGAGAGGCATGTCGCTCGGCGCAGTGCTCGCCATCGTGCGCGATTTCCGCAGCGCAAACGGCGACACGCCGGTCGTGCTGATGGGGTATGCCAACCCGATCGAGGCGATGGGTCCGGAGCCGTTCCTTGCCGCCGCCGCGCAGGCGGGCGTCGACGGCGTGATCGTGGTGGACTCTCCACCCGAGGAATGCGCGTCCTTCGCCGAGCTTGCGCGAAGCCGCGGCATCGATCCGATCTTTCTGCTTGCCCCGACCTCGACCGAGCGGCGCATCCGGGAAGTGGCGCGCGTCGGAAGCGGGTACCTGTACTACGTATCGCTCAAGGGAGTGACCGGCGCTGCCCATCTGGACGTTGCCGAGGTTGCGTCGAGGATTCCGAGAATCCGCGCCCTGACCAAGCTTCCGATCGGGGTCGGTTTTGGAATCCGCGATGCCGAAACCGCCCGCGGGGTCGCGCAGGCCGCCGACGCGGTGGTGATCGGCAGCCGGATCGTCCAGGAGATCGAGGCGGCCGGTCCCGAGCACGCGGTAGCGCGCGTGCAGGCGCTCATCCGGCCGATTCGCGCGGCGCTCGACGCATGAGCTGGCTGCAGAAACTCCTGCCGCCCAAGATCCAGCGCGGCACCGGCCCGCGAAAGACGGTGCCGGAGGGCTTGTGGACCAAGTGCCCCGCCTGCGACGCGGTGCTCTACAGCACCGATCTGGAAAAGAATCTCAATGTCTGCCCGAAATGCGGCCACCATCACCGCATCGGTGCGCGCGCGCGCCTCGACGCGCTACTCGATCCGGACGGCCGCTTCGAGATCGGGAGCGAAGTCCAGCCGGTGGATACCCTCAAGTTCCGCGATTCAAAGAAGTATCCGGAGCGGCTGGCCGAGGCGCAGGCGCAGACCGGGGAAAGCGACGCGCTGATCGTCGTGCAGGGCTCGATCCGCTCGATCGGAGTCGTGTGCGCCGTGTTCGATTTCGATTTCATGGGCGGTTCCATGGGTTCCGTGGTCGGCGAGCGCTTCACGCGCGGCGTGCACGTCGCGATCGAGCAGAGACTGCCGTTCCTGTGCGTGACCGCGACCGGCGGCGCACGCATGCAGGAAGGACTGCTTTCGCTGATGCAGATGGCGAAGACCACCGCCGCACTGACCGATCTCGCGGCGAAAAAGCTTCCCTTCGTCACGGTGCTGACCGATCCGACGATGGGCGGCGTGTCCGCGAGCTTTGCCATG
The DNA here is from genome assembly GCA_964638135.1 of uncultured Enterobacteriaceae bacterium. Classification (GTDB taxonomy): domain Bacteria; phylum Pseudomonadota; class Gammaproteobacteria; order Burkholderiales; family SG8-39; genus 2-02-FULL-66-14. The sequence continues at coordinate 50,834 of CAZXAR010000001.1, forward strand.
ATCGGCGACATCGTGATCGCGGAACCGAAGGCGCTGATCGGCTTCGCCGGGCCGCGCGTCATCGAACAGACGGTGCGCCAGAAGCTGCCCGAAGGCTTTCAGCGCGCCGAATTCCTGCTCGAGAAGGGCGCGATCGACATGATCGTCGACCGGCGCCAGCTGCGCGACAAGTTGAGTGCCCTGCTCGCGATGCTGCGAGGGCTGCCCGCAGACGCCGCCACGTGAAAGGCCGGTCGCTCGCCGACTGGCTCGATTACATCGAGCGGCAGCATCCGGAGAAAATCGCGCTGGGGCTGGAGCGCGTCAACGCCGTGCGCGCGGCACTCGGCATCGATCTGCGCTGCACGGTGATCACGGTCGGCGGCACCAACGGCAAGGGGTCCACCTGCGCGATGCTCGCCTCGATTCTCGGCAGCGCGGGCTATTGCACGGGCCTCTACACCTCGCCGCACCTGAGACGCTACAACGAGCGCGTGCGGTTTCTCGGCCGCGAGGCCGACGACGACGCGCTCTGCGAGGCCTTTGCGGCGGTGGAACGGGCGCGCGGCGCGGTGCCGCTGACCTATTTCGAGTATGGAACGCTCGCCGCGGCGTGGTTTTTCTCCCGGCAGAGCCCCGATGCGGTCGTTCTCGAAGTCGGCCTCGGCGGGCGCCTCGACGCAGTCAACGCGTTCGATGCCGACTGTGCCGTACTGACCTGCGTGGCGATCGATCACGTCGACTACCTTGGTGACTCGCGCGAATCGATCGGTCGCGAGAAAGCCGGGATCTTCCGCCGCGGCAAGGCCGCGGTGATCGCCGAGCCGGATCCGCCGGCAAGCGTTCTGCACGAAGCGGATCGCGTCGGTGCCCGCGTGCTTCTGATCGGGCGCGAGTTCGGCTACGACGTGCGGGGCGCGCAGTGGTCGTACTGGGGGCCGTCGGGCAGCCGCCACGGCCTTGCGCACCCGGCGCTGCGCGGTGCCGTGCAACTGCGCAACGCGGCGGCCGCGCTTGCCGCCCTGGACGCGCTGCACGAGCGCCTCCCCGTCGCCATGCAGGACGTGCGGCGCGGACTTGCAGATCTCGAGCTGCCGGGCCGGTTCCAGGTTCTGCCGGGCCGACCGCAAGTCGTACTCGACGTCGCGCACAATCCCAACGCCGCCGCGACGCTCGCCGAAAACCTGGCGGCGAGCGGCTACGCGCCGCAGACCATTGCGGTCTTCGCCATGCTGCGCGACAAAGACATCGCGGGGGTGGTGCGCGCGCTCGCGCCCGGCATCACGCGCTGGCACGTTGCGGGGCTCGCCGGTCCGCGCGGCGCCACGCCGCACGAAATCGCCCGCGCGGTCGCGCAGGCGCGTGGAGCGGCGCCCGTGTGCGTTCACGAAACCGTCGCGGCGGCGCTGGCCGCCGCGCGGGAAGAGGCGACCGAGAATGATAAGATTTTAGTTTTCGGATCGTTCTACACGGTCGCGGAAGCGATTGCACAGCTCGAGCCGCACCGACATGGCTGAGTCCCAGGATCTCAATACGCTCCGGCGTCGCGGAAGGCGCCGCCTCGTAGGCGCGATCGCGCTGGTGCTTCTCGCGGTGATCGTCTTGCCGATGGTATTCGACTCGGAGCCGATGCCGAGTGCGCCGCCGGTGAGCGTACGCATTCCCGGCGAGGACGACGCCACGTTCTCGCCGAAGGTGACGCCGAAGGGTCCCGCGGCGCCGGTGGCGCCGCCGCCCGCCGGCGCGCTCGCCGAGCCGCCGAAGCCGCCTCCGGTCGCCAAGCCGGCGGCCAGGGCCGACGCTGCGCGCGCCGCCAAACCCTCGGACAAGGGCGCCGCGGCGAGCGGAGAGCGGGACGAGCGCGCGCGGGCCGAAGCCGCCTTGAGCGGCGAGCAGTTCGTGGTTCCCGTGGCCGCGTTTGCCAGCGCGGAAAAAGTCAAGGAGCTTGCCGACCGGCTCGCAGGAGCGAAAATACCCTTTTACACCGAGCCAATCGCGACCGCCAAAGGCCCGGTCACGCGGGTGCGCGCCGGTCCCTTCGCCGACCGCGCGGCGGCCGAGCAGGCGCTCGAGCGGCTCAAGACCCTTGGCCTCAAGCCCGGCAACGTACTGAGCAAGTCGTGAGCTGGTTCGACTTCGCGGTCGTGGGCGTGCTCGCGGTGTCGATCGCCTGGGGCGTCTGGCACGGCCTGGTGCGCGAGGTGATCTCGATCTTGGGCTGGGTCATCGCGTTTCTCGCGGCGAACCTGTTTGCCGGTCCGCTCGGGGAGGCAATGCCGGCCGAAATCCCGACCTCGGAGCTGAAGCTGGCGATCGCGTTCGTGGCCGTCTTCGTCGGTTCGCTCGTGGTCACCACGCTGCTCGCGCTGCTGCTGTCGAAGATCGTGAAGGCGGTGGGGCTTGGCGGACTCGACCGCGTGCTCGGCGCGCTGTTCGGCGCTGCGCGGGGCGTGCTCGTCCTGGTCGCCCTCGCGCTGCTGGCCGGACTGAGCGGCGCGCCGCGACAGCCGTTCTGGCGCGAATCGGTGACCGGCGAGCCGCTTGCCCGAACGGCGCTTGCCCTCAAGCCGCTGCTGCCGCAAACGTTCGGCGAGCGTCTGCGGTATGATTGATCTTTAACGACCTGCGGGGGACGCCTCCCGTGTGCGGCATTCTCGGTATCGTCGCGCGTTCACCGGTCAACCAGCTTCTCTACGAAGGGCTGCTCCTGCTGCAGCACCGCGGCCAGGACGCCGCCGGCATTGTCACCGCTGAAGGCAAGACGTTCCACATGCACAAGGGCAGCGGGATGGTGCGGGACGTGTTCCGGACCCGCAACATGCGCGCGCTTCCCGGGAACTTCGGCATCGCGCACTGCCGCTACCCCACCGCCGGTTCGGCGTTCAATTCCGCGGAAGCGCAGCCGTTCTACGTAAATTCCCCGTTCGGCATCGTTCTGGGCCACAACGGCAACCTGACGAATACCGATGCGCTCAAGGAAGAAATGTTCCGGCAGGATCTGCGCCACATCAATACCAATTCGGATTCCGAGGTGCTGCTCAACGTGCTCGCGCACGAGTTGGAAAAGGCCTCCGTCAAGCTCAGACTCGATCCGCAGACCATTTTCACGGCCGTATCGGCGGTCCACCGCCGGGTTCGCGGCGCGTACGCGGTGATCGCCATGATCGCCGGGTACGGCGTGCTCGCGTTTCGCGATCCGTACGGCATTCGGCCGGCGGTGATCGGCTACAACGAGACCGAGCGCGGCATGGAGTACATCGTCGCCTCCGAGTCGGTCGCGGTGGATGCGCTGGGATTCCGCCTGCTGCGCGACATCGGTCCCGGCGAGGCAGTGCTGATCGATGAAAGCGGTGCCTTCTACAGCCAGCAGTGCGCCGCGTCGGCTTCGCTCAATCCGTGCATATTCGAGTACGTCTATCTCGCGCGGCCCGATTCGCTGATCGATGGTGCCTCGGTCTACGAGGCGCGCCTGCACATGGGGGACGCGCTGGCCGAGAAGATCAAGCGTGAGTACCGGCATCTGGAAATCGACGTCGTCATCCCGATTCCCGACTCGAGCCGTCCGTCGGCCCTGCAGCTTGCGCTCGGCTTGGGGGTGCCGTACCGCGAGGGCTTCGTCAAGAATCGCTATATCGGCCGCACGTTCATCATGCCGGGGCAGGCCGTGCGCAAGCGTTCGGTGCGCCAGAAGCTCAACGTAATCGCGATGGAGTTCCGGGGCAAGAACGTCCTGCTCGTGGACGACTCGATCGTGCGCGGTACCACCAGCCGGGAAATCGTGCAGATGGCGCGCGAATCGGGCGCGCACAAGGTGTTTTTCGCCTCGGCCGCACCGCCGGTGCGGTTCCCGAACGTGTACGGCATCGACATGCCGACGCGGGCCGAGCTGATCGCCGCGCGCCGCACCGAGGAGGAGGTTTCGCACGAGATCGGGGCCGACGCACTGATCTACCAGGAGCTCGACGCGCTGAAGGACGCGGTGCGCCGCCTCAATCCGAAACTGACCGGCTTCGAGACCTCGTGCTTCGACGGCACGTATGTCACAGGCGATGTCACCAATGACTATCTGCGGGCCATCGAGACGCAGCGCGACGCGGCGCGCGACGCGAGCGACGAGGACATGGCGCAACTCGATCTCAACCTGGTGGCCGCCGGATGATGCTATAATTTTTGCATCGCGCCGATTTGAGACACAGCTTGCGGGCGCGTTACAAGTCCAGCTAAAGCGTGCCGTTGAAACCCGGTCCGCTTGGCCGGGTTTTTTGTTTTGCGGCGTATTTCGTTTCGGCGCCCGCGGGCTCGAGGAACTGAGATGGAGAAGAAACCCGAGCTCGCCACCCTGGGCGTGCGCGCAGGCCAGGCGCGCAGCGAATTTCACGAGCACTCCGAGGCCCTTTACCTGACGTCGAGCTTCGTGTTCGACAATGCGGCGCAGGCCGCGGGGCGCTTTACCGGCGGCGAAGAGGGATTCGTCTATTCGCGCTTCACCAACCCGACCGTGTTCATGATGCAGGACCGCCTCGCCGCGCTCGAGGGCGCCGAGGCCTGCGTGGCCACTGCGTCGGGCATGTCGGCGATTCTCGCGATGTCGATGGCGCTGCTCAAGGCGGGCGACCACGTGGTCTGCTCGAACGCGGTATTCGGCGCCACCGTGCAGCTCTATGCGGGAGTCCTCGCGCGCTTCGGGGTCGAGACCACGTTCGTTCCGGCCACCGATCCGGCACACTGGGAACGTGCGCTGCGGCCGAACACGCGGCTGCTGTTTCTCGAGACGCCCTCCAATCCGCTCACCGAAATTTCGGATGTCGCGGCACTGGCGCGCCTGGCGAAAAAGGCGGGGGCGATGCTTGCGGTGGACAACGCGTTCTGCACTCCGGTCCTGCAGCGGCCCCTGGAGCTGGGCGCGGATCTCGTCATTCATTCGGCGACCAAGTACCTCGACGGGCAGGGCCGCGTTCTTGGTGGCGCGGTGCTCGGTCCGAAGGGGCCGCTGATGGACGCGGTGTTCGGCTTTCTGCGCACCGCGGGCCCGTCGCTCTCGCCATTCAATGCCTGGGTGATCCTCAAGGGCATGGAAACGCTCGAAGTGCGGATGCTCGCACAGTCGGAGCGGGCGCTCGAGCTGGCGCGCTGGCTCGAGTCGCATTCGAAGGTGGCGCGGGTGTTCTATCCGGGCCTGCCCTCGCATCCGCAGCATGCGCTGGCGATGCGGCAGCAGCGCGCAGGAGGCGCGGTCGTCGCCTTCGAGGTCAAGGGCGGCAGGCCGGCGGCGTGGAAGGTGGTCGATGCCGCGCGCCTGATCTCGATCACCGGCAACCTGGGCGACGTCAAGACGACGCTCACGCATCCCGCGACCACGACCCATGGACGAATTTCGCCCGAAGCGCGGGCCGCCGCCGGGATCGGCGAGGGATTGCTGCGCGTCGCGGTCGGGCTGGAGGCGGTGTCCGATCTGAAAGCCGACCTCGCGCGCGGCCTCGACGCGTAGCGCCGGGCGCGGGTCGCTGCGGCTTCACCGCCGCATTCAGAACCCGATCAGTCGCGCACCCATTTCGTCGATGGCGAGATAGCCGCCCGTTCCGTACCAATCGGGCAGCACCCAGCGCTCGCAGCGTGCGCCGTCCACCTCGATCACATGGTGTGCGGAGCGGTGGGTGTGCCCGTGGACCATGCGGCGCACGCCGTGCCGGCGAAACGACTCCCGCACGGCGCCCTCGTTCACGTCCATGATCTCCGGCGCCTTGGCGGCGACCACCTGCCGGCTTTTCTCCCGCAGCTCGAGCATTTGCGCGCGCCTCGCACCGAGCGGAAGGGCGAGGAAATCCCGCTGCCAGGTTTCCGACCGCGCGGTGCGCCGCCACGCCTGGTAGTCATGATCGTCGGTACAGAGCGTGTCGCCATGCAGGAGCAGCGTCGGGACTCCCGCCACGTCCACGACCACCGGGTCCGCCAGTGCCTGCGCGCCGCTGGCGGAGAGAAAATCGCCGCCGATCAGGAAATCCCGGTTTCCCGTCATCAGGCGCACGGGAACCTGCGCCTGCGTCAGAGCGCGCAGCGCGCGCCCGGCCTCGCGCGCGAGCGGGTCGCCGTCGGGGCTGCGAAGCTCGTCGTCGCCGATCCAGTATTCGAACAGGTCGCCAAGGATGTACAGCGCACGCGCGCGGGCGGCTTCGTCGGCGAGAAAGCGCAAGAACCGGGCAGTACTGGCGGGCCGCTCGCCGGTCAGGTGCAGATCGGAGATGAACAGCGTGCGCGCCACATCATTTCTTCGGCGGCACGATCGTCATTTTCTCGATGACCACCATCTCGCGCGGCGCGTCGCGCGTGAACGGGCCGGCGGCGCCGGTCGCCGCGTTGGCGATGTTTCCTACCACGTCGAGGCCTGCGATCACCTTGCCGAACACCGCGTAGCCATTGCCGTCGCCGCGCGGATCGCCCCAATTGAGAAACGCGTTGTCGTTGACGTTGATGAAGAACTGCGACGTCGCCGAATGCGGGTTCGACGTGCGGGCCATGGCGATCGTGCCGATATCGTTCTTCAGTCCCGCCCGGATGCCTGCCTCGGCCTCATTGCGAATCGGCGTCCGGGTCTTCTTCTGCTGGTAGTTCCGCTCGAATCCGCCGCCCTGGATCATGAATCCCGCGATCACGCGGTGAAAGATCGTGCCGTCGTAATGGCCGTCCTTCACGTACTGCAGGAAATTCTCGACCGTCGCCGGCGCCTTGTCCGGATAGAGTTCCAGCCGGATGGTGCCCGCGCTGGTCTGGAGTTCGACTTGCGGATCGGCCGCGAACACGGCGGTCGCGCCGACCGTGGCGGCCAGGGCGACCAGCGGGGCAAACAGGTCGAAAGAGTTCATTGTGCTATACTTTTCAAGGGCCTACGCGATTTTTCCGATTCTAGACGAAGCCCCTCACGCCGACAACCCGGCCCGGCGGCAGGACCGCGCTCCGAATCCTCGTGCTCCGACTCTATAACTCGCTGGCGCGCGAAAAACAGGACTTCGTCCCGATCCGGCCGGGCGAAGTGCGGATGTACGTCTGCGGCATGACCGTGTACGACTACTGCCATCTCGGACACGCCCGCATGATGGTCGCCTTCGACATCATCCGGCGCTGGCTGCTCGCAAGCGGCTATCGGGTGACGTACGTGCGCAACATCACGGACGTGGACGACAAGATCGTTCAGCGCGCGCGCGAGAACGCAGAGCCGGTCGAAGCACTCACGGCGCGCTTCATCGCCTACATGGACGAAGACGTCGGCGCGCTCGGGGTGCTCCGGCCCGATCACGAGCCGCGCGCCACGCGTTTCGTGCCGCAGATGCAGGACCTCATCGCCCGGCTGGAGGAAAAGGGGCTCGCCTACCGTGCGGCCAGCGGCGACGTCAATTTCGCGGTGCGCAGGTTTCCCGGCTACGGCCGCCTTTCGGGCAAGTCGCTCGACGAGTTGCGCGCCGGCGAGCGCGTCGAGGTGGACGCCTCCAAGCTCGACCCGCTCGATTTCGTGCTCTGGAAGCGTTCCAAGCCCGACGAGCCGAAGTGGCCTTCGCCCTGGGGCGAGGGGCGTCCCGGCTGGCACCTCGAATGCTCCGCCATGAGTTGCGCGCTGCTCGGCGAGCATTTCGACATCCACGGCGGCGGCCAGGACCTGCAGTTCCCGCATCACGAGAACGAAATCGCCCAGTCGGAGGGTGCGCACGGCGGCACGTTCGTCAATTACTGGCTGCACAACGGGTTCGTGCGCGTGGACGACGAGAAGATGTCCAAGTCGCTGGGCAATTTCTTCACGATTCGCGACATCCTCAAGCGCTTTGATCCGGAGGTGGTGCGCTTTTTCATCCTGCGCGCCCATTACCGCAGCCCGCTCAACTACTCCGATACGCACCTCGAGGATGCGCGCCAGGCGCTGACGCGCCTGTACCGCGCGCTCGACGCGGCGCCGTCGGCCTCCAGTGGCGTGGACTGGGGCGAGCCGCACGCCGGACGCTTTCGCGAGGCGATGGACGACGATTTCGGCACGCCGGAGGCCGTGCGCGTGCTGTTCGAGCTTGCACACGAGATCGGTCGCGGAAACGCCGGGCTCGCGCCGCAACTGCGGGCACTGGGCGCGGTGCTCGGTCTGCTGCAGCGGGGAACGACGGAGTTCCTGCGCGCCGCGCCCGGAGAGCGCGCTGCGGTCGCCGAAATCGAGTCCCTGATCGCCGAGCGCGCCGCCGCTCGCAGGGCGCGCGACTTCGCGCGCGCCGATCAGATCAGGCGGGAGCTCGAGCGCGGCGGGATCGTTCTCGAGGATGGCACGGCAGGCACGACCTGGCGCAGGAAATAGCCGGGCTACGCTGCGGATGTTGCGCTCGCGCCGTCGGCGGAACGGACTTCCAGATCCGCTCCGGCGGGATAAAGCGGCTTCAGGCGTTCGCGCACCGAGCGGATCCTGGTCTGCTGCGGATCGGCGGCTGGCGCGATGGACGATTTCCTTTCATCCAGGCGTGGAGCACCCGGTGCCGCCATTTCTGCATTCCATCGCATGGCGCTGGAGGCGAGGGCCCCCGGGCGCCTAGATTGCGCGGTGTTACCTCGGCACTCGACAGGAGCAGGAACGATGGGAACGAAGCGATGGATCGCGATGGTCTCCCTGGCATTCGCGGCGGGAACGGCGGTTGCAGCGTTCCTGAACCAGGTCCGGGCGCCAACCGAGGCCGCCGGCGCCGCCGCGCAGGAGAATCGTTCCGCGAGCAGCGTCGCCCGCGTCGTGGTCGTGGGCGATCGCGCCGCGCACGGATTCGCAGCCGTGCCCCGCATCGTCGTCACGGGCAGGCGGCCCGCCGCTCCTTCGGCGGGGGCGGTCGCGAAGCTGTAAGCTTCGCGCCTCGCTCGCCTGCTGCCGGACCGAGATGTCGTGACCGCGCCATCCAACCCGACCGCCACCACCGGAGTATGGGAACGCTTTGCCGCGGCGGTGATTCGCGCATTCCACGCGTATGCGCGCTGGCTTGCGGGAATCAGCTGGAAACGGTTTTTCCTCCTGTCGATCCTGCTGCTCGTCGCAGCCGCCTTGCTTCGGGAGATACCGCCGTTTACGTGGAGAATCACACGCAGTCTGCCCAGCGCCGAAGAGCCGCCGAGACGCGCCGCCAAAGCGCCGAAGAAACCGGCCCGGAGCGGGGAAACGAAACGCGAAGCAAGGGGAGAGGTGGAAATCAAGATCGGGCCGGACGGAGTGCGCATTCTGCGCAGCCCGGCGCCGCAGAAGCCGGCAGCAGAGCCATCGCCCGAGGGCGAAGCGGCAGGCGAAGCCGGTAGCGAAGAGCACCGGACACCGCAGACGCCCGACGCGCCGAATGCGCGTTCCCAGGGCGACACCTCCTCCTCGGGGGTGCAGATCATCCTGCCGCCCGGCGCTGACCGGGAAAAACTGCTCGACACGATCGGCAAGGTCCTCGACCGCATCGAGGGAGTCGTTGCGGACGAGGTCGACCGTGAAATGCGCGGCGCGACCCGGCGCACCACGACCGTGCGGGTGGGCGAGTTCCTTCCGCAGCTGGCGATGCTGTTCATCGTCGCCTCGGCGATTCTGAAAATGGTCTACGCCGGTCGCGTCCAGGCGGAAAGGAAGGCGGCGGCGGCCGAAGAAGCGGCCGAGGCCGAGAGCCTCAGGCGCCAAGTGGTCGAGGCCCGAATGGCGGCGATGCAGGCCCAGGTCGAGCCGCACTTTCTCTTCAATACCCTGGCCAGCATCGACCACCTGATCGAAGTGGACCCGTCGCGCGCCAGCCAGATGCAGAAGAATCTGATCGCGCTGTTGCGCGCCTCGATGCCATCGATGCGCGAGGGCTCCACCAGCCTGGGCCGCGAACTGCAGGTCGTGCGCCCATATCTTGAAATCCTCAAAGTGCGCATGCAAGAGCGCCTGCGAACGGAGCTCGATGTCGGCGAAGGCCTGTACAGCGCCGAGTTTCCTCCGATGATGCTGCAATCGCTGGTCGAAAACGCGATCAAGCATGGCCTGGAACCCAAACCGGACGGCGGCTCGCTTTCGCTGGCCGCCCACGTTGCGCATGGAAAGTTGACCGTCACGGTCGCCGACACCGGCGTCGGATTCGGCCGCGCGGCGACGGCGGGAACCGGCGTCGGCCTGAGCAGCATTCGCGAACGCCTCAAGCTGCTCTACGGCTCCGAAGCGGAGCTGAAGATCGCCGACAACGCGCCCACTGGCACCCGCGTCACGGTCGTCGTACCCTACCGGATTGCCGATGGGAACCGCCAGGCCTGACTGACCACCCGCGCATGAACCCCCGGGCCGTGATCGCGGATGACGAGCCGTTGATGCGCGAGCAGTTGCGCGCCCGCCTCGGAGAGGTGTGGCCCGAACTGGAAATCGCGGCGGAAGCGCGCAACGGAGCCGAAGCGCTGGAGCAGATCACGGCGCAGAATCCGGACCTCGTGTTTCTCGACATTCGCATGCCCGTCAAGTCGGGCATCGAGGTGGCGCGCGAGATCGCGGCGGCGGATCGCTCCAACGGCGCGCTGCCGCCGGAGATCGTGTTCGTGACGGCCTACGACCAGTACGCGATCGAAGCCTTCGAGCAGGGCGTCATCGACTACGTGCTCAAGCCTGCCGAGCGCGACAGGCTGCAGGTCACGGTGGCGCGGGTTCGCGAGCGGCTCGCGAACCGCGCCGCGAGCGCGCGCGGCGACGCGGATTCCGTGGACCGGACGCGGGCCGCCCTGCAACAGGTGCTGGCGCGCCTCGCCGAGCAGCTGGGATCGCGCGAGCCGCAGCACCTGAGGTGGATCCAGGCGAGCGTGGGATCGCAGATCCAGATGATTCCGGTCGAGGAGGTGCTGTTTTTCGTCTCCGACGAGAAATACACGCGCGTGCAGACCGAACGGGCCGAGGCGCTCATCCGCAAACCGATCAAGGAACTGGCGGCGGAGCTGGACCCGGCGCATTTCTGGCAGATCCACCGCTCCACGCTGGTGAACGCGCGCGCCATCGCCGGCGTGGGCCGCGACGAGCGCGGACGTCAACTGGTCAGCGTCAAGGGGTCCACCGAGAAGCTCGAGGTCAGCCGAACCTACGCGCACCTGTTCAAGGGCATGTAGGCGCAATCAGCCCTCGAAGAATTCACGAACCTTCTCCAGCCACGACTTGCTGCGCGGATTGTGGCGCGCCGCATCGTGCTGGCTGATGATCTCGAACTCGCGCAGCAGCTCGCGTTGCCTTTCGGTGAGGTTGACCGGCGTTTCCACGACCACGTGGCAGTAGAGATCGCCCGGCGCCTGGCTGCGCACGCCCTTGATTCCCTTGCCGCGCAGCCGGAAGGTCTTGCCGCTCTGCGATTCCGCGGGAACCTTGATGCGCGCCGTGCCGTCGAGCGTCGGGATCTCGATATCGCCGCCGAGTGCCGCAGTGGCGAACGAGATCGGCATTTCGCAGTGCAGGTCGTCATGGTCGCGCTGGAACACCGGATGCGGCTTGATATGCACCTGCACGTAGAGGTCGCCCGGCGGGCCGCCGTTGACTCCGGGCTCGCCTTCACCCGAGAGCCGCACCCGGTCGCCTTCGTCGACGCCGGCCGGAATGCGCACCTGGAGCGTTTTCTGGTGCTTGACCCGCCCCGCGCCGCCGCAGGCATTGCAGGGGTGCACGATCATCCTGCCGCTTCCATGGCAGCGCGGGCAGGTCTGCGCGATCGAGAACGGCCCCTGCGATATGCGAACCTGCCCCGCGCCGCGGCAGGTCGCGCAGGTCTGCGGCTGCGTGCCGGGCTTGGCGCCGCTGCCATGACAGGTGGCGCACTCCGCGACGGTGGGGATACGGATCTTGGTTTCGAACCCCCGGGCCGCCTGCTCGAGCGCGATCTCGAGGTTGTAGCGCAGATCGGCGCCGCGGAACACCGAGGAACGGCCGGCGCGACCGCCGCCGAAAATCTCGCCGAAGATGTCGCTGAACACGTCGCCGAACCCGGAAAATCCGGCCCCCGCGCCGGCGCCTGCGGCGGTGGAATCGACCCCGGCATGGCCGAACTGATCGTATGCGGCGCGCTTCTGCGCGTCGGACAGGATCTCGTACGCCTGCTTCGCTTCCTTGAAGTGCTCTTCGGCCTTCGGATGGTCCGGATTGCGGTCCGGGTGCCACTTCATCGCCAGCTTGCGGTACGCCTTCTTGATCTCGTCTTCGGAGGCATCCCGGTTGAGCCCGAGGATTTCGTAGTAGTCGCGTTTGGCCATATGCCCCGTGCTCGAGCGTTAGGTGAAACGGCCGGGAGGAACGGCGCCTCGCGTGCGTTCCATCCCGGCCAGAGGGAACCGGCGCGTCAGCGTCCGGTTCCGTCCTTCTTGTCCTTCACCTCGGTGAACTCGGCGTCTACGACGTCGCCGCTTTCCTTCTTCGCCTCGCTTTCGGCCTGCGGCCGCTCGCCGCCTTCGGGCGCCTGCTTGGCCTGGGCGTCGGCGTACATCTTCTCGCCGAGCTTCTGCGCCGCCTGCGCGAGGGCCTGCGCGCGCGCCTCGATCTTCGCCTTGTCTTCCGACTTGAGCACGCGCTCGGCGTCCTTCAGCGCGGCCTCGATCTTTTCCCTTTCCCCGGCCTCCAGCTTGTCGCCGTAGTCCTTGAGCGACTTCCTGACCGAGTGCACGAGCGCCTCGCACTGGTTGCGCGCATTGACCAGTTCCAGCGCCCTGCGGTCCTCCTCGGCGTGCGTTTCGGCGTCCTTCACCATGCGCCGGATTTCCTCCTCGGTGAGACCGGAGCCGGCCTGGATCTTGATCTTGGCTTCCTTCGCGGTGGCCTTGTCCTTGGCGGTGACGTGCAGGATGCCGTTGGCGTCGATGTCGAAAGTGACTTCGATCTGGGGCATGCCGCGCGGCGCGGGCGGGATGTCCGCCAGGTTGAACTGGCCGAGCGACTTGTTGCCCGCCGCCATCTCGCGTTCGCCCTGCAGCACGTGGATCGTCACCGCGGTCTGGTTGTCGTCCGCAGTCGAGAAGATCTGATTCGCCTTGGTGGGAATGGTGGTGTTCTTCTGGATCAGCTTGGTCATCACTCCGCCCAGCGTCTCGATCCCGAGCGAGAGCGGCGTGACGTCGAGCAGCAGCACGTCCTTGACGTCGCCCTTGAGGACGCCCGCCTGGATCGCGGCGCCGATCGCCACGGCCTCGTCCGGGTTGACGTCCTTGCGCGGCTCGCGGCCGAAGAACTCGCGCACCTTGTCGACGACCTTGGGCATCCGCGTCTGCCCGCCGACCAGGATGACGTCGACGATGTCGGACACCTTGACCCCTGCATCCTTGATCGCGATGCGGCACGGCTCGATCGTCTTTTCGATCAGGTCGTCCACGAGCGACTCGAACTTGGCGCGCGTGATCCTCATCGTCAGGTGCCTGGGGCCCGCGGCATCCGCCGTGATGTAGGGCAGGTTGATCTCGGTCTGCTGCGACGAGGACAGCTCGATCTTGGTCTTTTCGGCTGCCTCCTTCAGGCGCTGCAGCGCGAGCACGTCCTTGGACAGGTCCACGCCCTGGTCCTTCTTGAATTCCGTGACGATGTAGTCGATCAGCCGCTGGTCGAAGTCCTCGCCGCCGAGGAACGTGTCGCCGTTGGTCGAGAGCACCTCGAACTGCTTCTCGCCTTCGACGTCGGCGATCTCGATGATCGAGATGTCGAACGTGCCGCCCCCGAGGTCGTAGACTGCGATCTTGCGGTCGCGCTTTTCCTGCTTGTCCATGCCGAACGCGAGCGCGGCCGCGGTCGGCTCGTTGATGATGCGCTTGACGTCGAGCCCGGCGATGCGGCCCGCGTCCTTGGTCGCCTGGCGCTGCGAATCGTTGAAGTAGGCGGGCACCGTGATCACGGCCTCGCTCACTTCCTCTCCGAGGTAGTCCTCGGCGGTCTTTTTCATCTTGCGCAGCACGTCGGCCGAAACCTGGGGCGGCGCGATCTTCTTGCCGCGAACCTCCACCCACGCATCGCCGTTGTCGGCGCGCACGATCTTGAAGGGCATCAGGCCGACGTCCTTCTGCACTTCCCTTTCCTCGAAGCGCCGACCGATCAGGCGCTTGACCGCGAACAGCGTGTTCCTGGCGTTGGTCACCGCCTGGCGCTTGGCGGACGCGCCCACCAGGATCTCATCGTCGTCCGTGTAGGCGACGACCGAAGGCGTGGTGCGCGAGCCCTCCGAGTTCTCGATCACCTTGGGCTTGCCGCCCTCCATGATCGCGACGCAGGAGTTCGTGGTCCCGAGGTCGATTCCAATGATCTTTGCCATGGTGCTTTCCTTGTGCTAAGTCTGTGTCGGAAATGGGGTTTCGGGGGCCGCGTTTCAAGTCGCCGCGGGATCGTTGGCGGGCCTTGGCTTGGCCACCGTGACGAGGGCTGCGCGGATCACGCGCTCGTGCAGCCCGTAGCCTTTCTGCATAAGGGCGACGACCGTGTTGGGCTCGGCGTCCGCCTCGACCGCCGCCATCGCCTGGTGGCGGTGGGGATCGAAGCGCTCCCCCACGGCCGGCGAAATTTCGGTGACGTTCGCCTTCTCGAAGGCGCCGCGGAGCAGTTTCAGCGTCAGTTCGATGCCGCTCCTCAGCGAATCGACCGTGGCGCCGTCGGCGGCGAGCGCCGCCTCCAGGCTGTCCATGACCGGCAGGAGATCCTCCACCACGCGCTCGGCCGCGAACTTGCGCGCCTGTGCCATGTCGGTCTGCGCGCGCTTGCGGACGTTTTCCGCCTCCGCCAGGGCACGCAGCCAAGCCTCGCGCTGTTCCTCGATCTTGAGCTGTGCTTGCGCAAGGAGGTCGTCGAGCGATTTGCTTTGCTCGGCCGCCGCCTCGGGCGACGGCATCGGTTCGGGTTGCGGCGTGGTCTCAGACATGGCGTATCGGTAGGGGAATCATTGACTCAATGGGGGTCGAATGGCCTACGTTCAAGTGCGGTCCGGGCGTTTCTGGCGAGACCGCCTGGCGCGACCGAAGCCGTTGATTCGAGAACCGAATAATGGCGCGCGTGGGCTCTGCTACGAAACGAGGTGCGGGGTGACGATAGCGCCGAGCGCATCGATCCACGCCGGGTCTTCGTTCAGGCAGGGTATCACCCGCATCTCGCCGCCACCGGCGGCAAGAAACGCCTCCCGCCCGCCAATCGCGATT
The DNA here is from genome assembly GCA_964638135.1 of uncultured Enterobacteriaceae bacterium. Lineage (GTDB taxonomy): Bacteria > Pseudomonadota > Gammaproteobacteria > Burkholderiales > SG8-39 > 2-02-FULL-66-14. The sequence goes on from CAZXAR010000001.1 coordinate 65,954, forward strand.
TCCTCGAGCGTTTCGAGGCAGTCCGAAACGAAGCCGGGACATGCGACGTCCAGCGTCTTGACTCCCCGGCGTGCCAGGTCGATCAGGGTCGCTTGCGTATAGGGCTGGAGCCACTCGGCTGGCCCGAACCGCGACTGGAACGTGACCAGGAATTCGCTCTCGCCGACAGCGAGCGCCGAGGCGAGCAGTCGCGCGGTCGCATAGCACTGCTTTTCGTAGGGATCGCCCCGTGCGACGGCGCGCCGGGGCAGCCCGTGAAAGCTCAGCACCAGCCGTTCGGCGCGCCCGTGCGCCTTCCAGTGCGCCTGCACGCCCGCCGCGAGTGCCGCGATATAGGCCGGATGGTCGTGAAAGTGCTCGATCATCGCCGCGTCGGGCCCGATCGCGTCGCGCACGCTCTCGGCCGTGCTTTCCGCGTATTGCGGGTAGAGCGGCAGCACGATGGTGCGCCCGGCACCCGAGGCGCGCAGGCGCGCGACGCCGGCCGCGATGCTCGGCTCGCCGTAGCGCATCGCCGATGCGACCGGGCGCGACAGGCGCGCGGAAAGGAGCTTCGCCTGGCGCTCGCTGTGCACGGCGAGTGGCGAGCCTTCCGGCATCCAGATCGCCGCGTATTTCCGTGCCGAGCGCCTGGGCCGCACATTCAGGATCACGCCGTACAGGAGCGGAAGCCACAGCAGCCGCGGCAGCCGAACGACGCGCGGGTCGGACAGAAACTCGGCAAGATAGGCGCGCACCGCCTGCGCCGTGGGGGCCGCGGGTGTACCGAGATTGACGAGCAGGACCCCGTCGCGCGCCACTTACTGCTGCGACAGCGCGCTGGATAGGAGCTTCGCCGTGACGTCGACGATCGGCACCACGCGGTCGTAGGCCATGCGCGTGGGGCCGATCACGCCGACGGTGCCGACCACCTCGCCGTCCACCATGTAGGGCGAGGTGACCACGCTCACGTCGTCGGGCGCCACCACGCCCGACTCCCCGCCGATGAAGATCTGCACGCCCTGACCGCGCAGCGAAAGATCGAGAATCTGCGCGAGCAGCGTCCTTTGCTCGAACAGCTCGAACAACTGGCGCAGGCGCGACATGTCGTGCGACAGGTCCCGGACCGCGAGAAGGTTCTTTTCACCCGAGATCACGTAGGGCTCGCTGCCCTCGGCGATCGCCCGGCTGCTGATCTCGACCGCCGCGGTCATGAGCTGGATCATGTCCTGGCGCAGCTCGTGCAGTTCCTGGTGCAGCCGCTGGCGGACTTCCTCGAAGTTCTGGCCGGAAAAGTTCTGGTTGATGTAGTTCGCCGCCGCGATCAGCTCCGCCGCCGTGTAGTCGCGCCCGGTGAACAGGATCCGGTTCTGCACGTCGCCTTCCGGAGTGACGACGATCAGCAGAACGCGCTTTTCGGAAAGCCGCAGGAATTCGATCTGGCGGAACGTGATCGCGCGGCGCCGCGGCGTCATGACGATGCCGGCGAACTGCGTGAGCTGCGACAGGAGCTGCGACGCAGCGTGAATGACGCGCTGCGGATTGTCCGGGTGAAGCTGGTCCTCGAGATGATGCAGCTCTCCCGAGGCGAGCGCCTTCACCACGAGCAGGGTATCGACGAAGAACCGGTAGCCCTGCGGGGTCGGGACGCGGCCCGCGGACGTGTGCGGGCTGGCGATGAATCCAAGCTCTTCCAGGTCCGACATCACGTTGCGTATGGTGGCCGGGGAAAGGTCCAGGCCGGAGTGGCGCGACAGCGTGCGTGAACCCACCGGCTGGCCTTCCTCGATGTAGCGCTCGATGAGCGTCTTGAGAAGGATCTGCGCGCGCCTGTCCAGCATGCGCTCAATTCTACACATGCCGCTACAATGCGGCGATGCAGCCCGCGTTCCGCCGCGTCGCCCTGATCGGGAAAAAAATGCCCGAGATCGCCGCCTCGCTCCGGGCGCTGCGCCAGTTCCTGCGCGAGCGCGGCTGCGAGGTGATCCTCGAACGCGAGACCGCGCAGAGCGTCGGCGACGGGGGCGCGAGCGCGGATTACGCAGGGATCGGCAGCGGCGCCGACATCGCGATCGTGCTGGGGGGCGACGGGACCATGCTCGCCGCCGCGCGCAACCTGGCCCGTTACCCGGTCCCGCTTGCCGGCATCAACCAGGGGCGGCTCGGATTCATGACGGACATCGCGCTTGCCCGAATGGGCGAACTGGTCGGCGCGATTCTCGACGGCCAGTACGCGATCGAGGAGCGTTCGCTGCTGGACGCGGAAATTCGCCGCCGCTCGGCCGGCTCCGGCGGCGACGAGGCGATCCTGCAGACGCTGGCCTTGAACGAGGCCGTGGTCGGCAAGGGTTCGCAGGGGCGCCTGATCGAATTCGAGGTTCGCATCGACGGCGAATACGTGTACCGGCTGCGCGCCGACGGAATGATCGTCGCGACGCCCACCGGATCGACCGCCTACTCGCTCTCGGCGCAGGGGCCGATCCTGCATCCGGCGGTGCCGGCCTTTGCGCTGGTGCCGCTCAATCCGCACGTGCTTTCGGCGCGCCCGGTGAGCGTGAGCGAACGCAGCGTGATCGAGATCGGACTTGTGCACGCGGTGGACGCGCGCGCGCATTTCGACGGGTTTGCGCTGACCGACATGCACGAAGGCGACCGGCTGCTGCTGAAGCGCTCCGCCTTCGCGATCCGCTTCGTGCATCCTCCCGGGTACAGCTACTTCATGATGCTGCGCGAAAAGCTGCGCTGGAGCGAGACCATGGAGATGCAGGCCGAAGACTGATGTTGCGGGTCCTCGGCATCCGTGACTTGGTCATCGCGGAGCGTGTTGAGCTGGAGGCCGGACCGGGCTTCACCGTGCTCACCGGCGAGACCGGCGCCGGCAAATCGATCCTGGTCGATGCGATCGAGCTGCTGGTCGGCGGCCGCGGCGACGCGGCCGCGGTGCGCGAAGGCGCGGAACGCGCCGACCTTGCGGCGGAATTCGAGATTGACGCGGCGGCGCCGCTCGCGGCGTGGCTCGCGGAGCACGAGCTCGAAGGCGACGCGGGAACGCTGATCCTGCGGCGCACGATCGACCGGCAGGGACGCTCGCGCTGCTTCATCAACGGCCACCCGGGGACGCTCGCCCAGCTCAAGGAGGCGGGGGAGCATCTGGTCGACATCCACGGCCAGCATGCACACCAGTCGCTGCTGCGCGCATCGGGACAGCGCGAGCTCCTCGACGCGCATGCGGGCGCGGCCCGGTCGCGCAGCGACTGCACGGACGCGTGGCGCACGTGGCAACGCCTTGACGGGCTTGCAGGCAAGGCCCGGCAGGAATTCGCGCTGCGGGCCGCGGAACGCGCCGCCCTCGACGAGAAGGCGCAGGACTTGCGCCGGCTTGCGCCGCGCGAAGGGGAATGGGAAGAGCTGTCGGCGGCGCACCGGCGCCTCGCGCACCGCTCGAGCCTGCTTGCCGGCGCGCAATCCTCGCTCGAAGCGCTGGCGGACGCCGAGGGCGCGAGCCTCGCGCGGATCGGGGAGGTCGCAAGGCGTCTGCTCGCGCTGTCGCAGCATGACGAGGCGTTGCGGGGCATCGCCGATTTGCTCGCCTCGGCCGAAGCTCAGGCGGGCGAAGCCGTGCGCGCACTGCGCCAGTACGCGTCGCGCCTCGATCTCGACTCCGACACGATGCAGGAAGTCGGGCAGCGGATCGAGACCCTGCACGCGGGGGCGCGCAAATACCGCGTGCGTCCCGAGGAGCTGCCGCGGCTCGCGAGCGAACTGGCGGCGCGCCTTGCCGAGTTGGAACGGGCGCCGACTCCGGAGGCGCTGCAGCGCGAGGTCGATGCCGCCCGGGCGGCCTACGAGGAAACGGCGAAAAAGCTCTCGCGAAAGCGAAAGAGCGGTGCGCAGGCGCTGTCGCGCCAGGTCACGGCGCAGATGCAGGCGCTCGCGCTCACCGGCGGGCGTTTCTCGGTGCTGCTGCGCCCGCTCGCCGAGCCTGCCGCGTACGGCCGGGAGGACGTGGAATTCGAAGTCGCCGCGCACGCGAGCCTGCCGCTGCGGCCGCTCGGCAGGGTCGCCTCGGGCGGCGAACTTTCGCGCTTGAGCCTCGCGATCCACCTCGTCGCGATCGCCAGTTCGCCGGTGGGCACGCTCGTGTTCGATGAGGTGGATGCCGGGATCGGCGGTGCGGTGGCGGAAATGGTGGGCCGTTCGCTCAAGCGCATCGGCGCCGATCGCCAGGTGCTGTGCGTCACCCATCTGCCGCAGGTGGCGGCGCAAGGGGACGCGCAATGGTCGGTGACGAAGAGGGAATCCCGCGGAGGCGTCGTGACTGCGGTTGCGCGCCTGGACCGCGCGGCGCGGATCGAGGAGCTGGCGCGCATGCTGGGCGGGACCGAAATCACGGCCACGACGCGCAAGCATGCGGCCGAGTTGCTGGGGCGGTGATCCCGGACCGGCGCGCGCCCGCGGCGCGAACCGAACCTCGGGCGGGCCCTAGCTTTGTACGGTGGCGTGGGCTGCCGCGCGGTACGGGCAGTCCGCCTTGATGCAATCGGCGTACAGCGCGAGCGAGTGGCCGCGCAGTTCGAATCCGCGCTCGCGCGTAATCGCGCCTTGCCGATTCTCGATTTCCGGATCGAAGAACTCCTCGACGCGACCGCACTGCAGGCACACCAGGTGGTCGTGGTGGCCGCCCACGCTCAGTTCGAACACGGCCTTGCCGGTCTCGAAGTGCTGGCGGGAAAGAATGCCCGCCTGCTCGAACTGCGTCAGGACCCGGTACACGGTCGCAAGGCCGATGTCGATTCCCTCGGCGATCAGCGTCCGGTAGACATCCTCGGCCGAGAGGTGGCGCACCTTGCTCGATTCGAACAGCTCGAGGATCTTGCGCCGGGGCAACGTCGCCTTGAGCCCCATGTCCTTGAGGCTTTGCGTCGGATTCATCGCAGAATGGCGAGGAGCTTGGGGGGCACGCTTGGGCTATGATAACGGCTTTCTCCCGTCTTGAGAATCGTTTCCCCGTGCATCCCGCGTCTCGCGCGCTGATTCTCGCCGCGCCGCTCCTGCTTTCCGCGTGCAGCCCGCCCGCCCTGATCCGGCCGTACCGGATGGAGATCCAGCAGGGCAACTATGTGTCGCAGGAAATGGTGTCGCAGTTGAAGCCCGGCATGACCAAGGAGCAGGTGCGCTTCGTGCTCGGGACCCCGCTCGTCACCGACATCTTTCACGCCGATCGCTGGGATTACGTCTACTTCCGCGACATCCAGGGCAGAGGGCGGGAAGAGCGCAGGATCGCGGTGATCTTCGAAGGGGGCCGGCTCGCCCGCGTGCTCGGCGACGTCGTGCCGGCGGCAGCGAAGGACGACGCGGCGACCGCCGCGGGGAGCGCCGCGCCGCCGGCGAAGCCGGTCGCGGCGAACCCCGGCTCGACGAGGCCGGAATGAAAATCGCGATTGCAGGGGCGGGCGGCAGAATGGGCCGCACGCTGATCGAGGCGGTGCTCGCCGATGCGTCGCTCACGCTCGCGGCGGCGCTCGAGTCGGCGACAAGCCCGGCCGTCGGCACCGCTGCCGGGGGCGTCCGCGTGGGCTCGGATGCGCGCGCCGCAGTCGCGGCGGGCGACGTGCTGATCGACTTCACGCGCCCCGAGGCCACGCTCGCCTGCCTCGATCTCTGCGTTGCGGCCGGCAAGCGCATGGTGATCGGCACCACGGGTTTTTCGGCAGCGGAAAAGGACCGGATCGCACGCGGTGCCGCGACGATCGCCGTCGTCATGGCGCCCAATTTCGCGATCGGCGTGAATGCCGTGTTCCATCTTGCCGCCTCCGCGGCAGCGATCCTCGGCGACGACTACGACGTCGAGATCGTCGAGGCGCATCATCGCCACAAGGTCGATGCGCCCTCCGGCACCGCGCTCAAGCTGGGCGAGATCATTGCGACGGTCCTCGGCCGGGATCTGCGCGCGGTTTCGATCCACGGCCGGCACGGCGAAACCGGGGCGAGGCCACCCCAGCAGATCGGCTTTCACGCCGTGCGCGGCGGCGACATCGTGGGCGAACACACGGTGGTGTTTGCCGGCACGGGGGAGCGCGTCGAGATCGCCGTGCGCTCGCAGAGCCGCATGACCTACGCGCTCGGCGCCCTGCGCGCGGCCAAGTGGCTGATGGGCAGGACGCCGGGTCTGTACGACATGCGCGACGTGCTCGGGCTCGGGAAAATCTGACTCGGCGATACGCGCAGTTCTCGTTGCCGGGTGGCGCCGCGCCGGGAGCGCGCGTATAATTTCACCCTCAATCAAGCGGGAGCAGCGCTGGCGCCTCCCGCTTTTTCACGTCTGCTCCTGGAGTCCCGCTGTGGCTGCTCACGAACCTGCCGCGCTCGTCCTCGCCGACGGGACGGTGTTCCGGGGCCGCTCGGTCGGCACGCGCGGCATGGCGGCGGGCGAAGTGGTGTTCAACACCGCGATGACCGGCTACCAGGAGATCCTCACCGATCCGTCGTACTGCCGGCAGATCGTCACGCTGACCTACCCGCACGTCGGCAACACCGGCATCAACGACGAGGACGAGGAGTCGCACGCCGTGTACGCGGCGGGTCTCGTCGTGCGCGACGTGCCGCCGCTGATTTCGAACTGGCGCTCGCAGCGGACGCTGACCGAATATCTGGTCGCAAAGAACGTGGTTGCGCTCGCCGACATCGACACGCGGAAACTGACACGGATCCTGCGTGAAAAGGGCGCGCAGAACGGCTGTCTTGCGGCGGGCGACGTCGATCCCGAACGGGCGCTGGCCCAGGCGCGCGCGTTTCCGGGGCTCGCCGGAATGGACCTCGCGAAGGTCGTCACCACCGGGAAGATCTACCAGTGGACCGAGGGCGCCTGGGAACTCGGCCGCGGATATCGCCGCGCGCAGAACGCGCGCTTTCACGTCGTCGCCTACGACTACGGCATCAAGCGCAACATCCTGCGCCTGCTCGCCGAGCGGGGCGCTCGCCTCACGGTGGTTCCGGCGCAGACGCCCGCGCGCGACGTGCTCCGGCTGCAGCCCGACGGGGTGTTTCTGTCCAACGGCCCCGGTGATCCCGAGCCCTGCGACTACGCGATCGAGTCGATCGGCCAGATTCTCGACACCACCCCGATTCCGGTCTTCGGCATCTGCCTGGGGCACCAGCTGATGGGGCTCGCCTCGGGCGCGAAGACGGTGAAGATGAAGTTCGGGCACCACGGCGCGAACCACCCGGTCAAGGACCTCGACACGGGGCAGGTGGTGATCACGAGCCAGAACCACGGCTTTGCGGTCGATCCGGCGAGCCTGCCGTCGCACCTGCGCGCGACCCACGTTTCGCTTTTCGACGGCTCGCTGCAGGGGCTGGCGCGGACCGACCGCCCGGCGTTCTGCTTTCAGGGCCACCCGGAGGCGAGTCCCGGCCCGCACGACATCGGCTACCTGTTCGACCGCTTCGCCGCGCTGATGACCGATGCCAAGAAGAACTGACATCGAGTCGATCCTGATCATCGGCGCCGGGCCGATCGTGATCGGGCAGGCCTGCGAATTCGACTACTCCGGCGCGCAGGCGTGCAAGGCGCTGCGGGCCGAGGGCTACCGGGTAGTGCTGGTGAATTCGAACCCGGCGACGATCATGACCGACCCGGAGATGTCCGACGCCACCTACATCGAGCCGATCACGTGGCAGACGGTGGCACGCATCATCGAGCGCGAGCGGCCGCAGGCGCTGCTGCCGACCATGGGGGGGCAGACCGCGCTCAACTGCGCGCTCGATCTGGCGCGCGAGGGCGTGCTGGAGCGATTCGGCGTCGAGATGATCGGCGCTTCGCGCGAGGCGATCGACAAGGCCGAGGACCGCGAGAAATTCAAGAAGGCGATGCAGCGCATCGGGCTCGGATGCCCGCGCTCGGCGCTCGCGCATTCCCTGGAGGAGGCGCTCCAGGTGCAGGCCGGGATCGGCTTCCCGGTGGTGATCCGGCCCTCGTTCACGCTCGGCGGCGCCGGCGGCGGCATCGCCTACAACCGCGAGGAGTTCGTTGCCATCTGCGAGCGCGGCCTCGACGCCTCGCCCACGCGCGAGCTGCTGATCGAGGAGTCGGTGATCGGCTGGAAAGAGTTCGAGATGGAGGTGGTGCGCGACCGCAAGGACAACTGCATCATCGTCTGCTCGATCGAGAACCTGGATCCCATGGGCGTGCACACCGGCGATTCGATCACCGTCGCGCCGGCGCAAACCCTGACCGACAAGGAATACCAGATCATGCGCGATGCCGCGATCGCGGTGTTGCGCGAGATCGGGGTCGACACCGGCGGCTCGAACGTGCAGTTCGCCATTCATCCGAAGGACGGCCGGATGCTGGTGATCGAGATGAACCCGCGCGTTTCGCGCTCCTCGGCGCTCGCCTCCAAGGCGACCGGATTTCCGATCGCCAAGGTCGCCGCCAGGCTCGCGGTCGGCTACACGCTCGACGAGATCGCGAACGAGGTGACGGGCGGGGCCACGCCGGCCTCGTTCGAGCCGGCGATCGATTACGTGGTGACCAAGGTGCCGCGCTTCGCGTTCGAGAAGTTCCCGCAGGCGAACGACCGCCTGACGACGCAGATGAAGTCGGTCGGCGAAGTGATGGCGATCGGCCGCACCTTCCAGGAATCGTTCCAGAAGGCGCTGCGCGGTCTCGAGGTCGGCGTCGACGGGCTCAATCAGCGCACCACCGACCGCGAGACGATCGAAAAGGAGCTCGGCGAGCCGGGACCGGAGCGCATCTGGTACGTCGGCGACGCGTTCGAAAACGGCTTCGAGCTCGACGAGGTGTACCGGCTCACGGGCATCGACCCGTGGTTTCTCGCGCAGATCCGGGAGATCGTCCACCTCGAGATGGAGCTCGACGACCGCAGGCTCGAAGACATCGACGCGGACACGCTGCGCGGGCTCAAGCGCAAGGGCTTCTCCGACCGTCGGCTCGCCTACCTGTTCAACGCGGGCGAGGCGCAGGTGCGCGCCAGGCGCCACGCGCTCGGCATCCGGCCGGTCTTCAAGCGCGTCGACACCTGCGCTGCGGAATTCGGAACCACGACCGCGTACCTGTATTCCACGTACGAGGACGAATGCGAGGCGGCGCCCAGCCAGGCGACCAAGGTCATGGTGCTGGGCGGCGGGCCGAACCGCATCGGCCAGGGGATCGAATTCGACTACTGTTGCGTGCACGCGGCGCTCGCCCTGCGCGAGAACGGCTTCGAGACCATCATGGTGAACTGCAACCCGGAGACCGTTTCGACCGATTACGACACCAGCGACCGCCTGTACTTCGAGCCGCTCACGCTCGAGGACGTGCTCGAGATCGTGGAGCGGGAGAAGCCGTTCGGCGTGATCGTGCAGTACGGCGGGCAGACGCCGCTCAAGCTCGCGCGCGACC
>CAZXAR010000002.1:0-57564 GCA_964638135.1 uncultured Enterobacteriaceae bacterium
CGCTACCAGTCGCGGCGCCATTCCGGCGGCGGCATGGACAACGACAGCCGCGACCAGTATTCGCACTTCCTGCTGCAGAGCCGCGTCGACACGCGGCTGATCGAGTTCCGCGATCACGGGCAGCTCTCGATGATTTCGATCGTCGATTACCTGCCCGACGGGCTGTCCTCGGTGTACACGTTCTTCGAGCCCGAGCGCCCCGGGGCGAGCTACGGCACGTACAACGTGCTGTGGCAGATCGATGCCTGCCGTGCGCTCGGCCTGCCCTACCTGTATCTCGGCTACTGGATCAAGGAGAGCTCCAAGATGGCCTACAAGGCGCGCTTCATGCCGATCGAGGGGTTCGTCGGCGGCGGCTGGAGGCGGCTCTCGTCGCGCGATCTCGGGTGAGACAATAGGAGCATGCTGTACGCGCTTGCGCGGCCGCTGCTCTTCGCGCTCGAACCCGAAACCGCCCATCAACTCACTTTCGCGCTCGCCGCTGCGCCGCTGCGCCTCGGTCTGCTGCGCTACCCGCGCGTGCCGTCGCATCCGGTGCGCGCGATGGGGCTCGAGTTTCCGAATCCGGTCGGCCTCGCCGCGGGGCTGGACAAGAACGGCGAGCACGTCGATGCGCTCGCGGCGCTGGGTTTCGGCTTCATCGAGGTTGGCACGGTCACGCCGCGACCGCAGCCGGGCAATCCGCATCCGCGCCTGTTTCGCCTTCGCGAAGCGCAGGCGCTCATCAACCGGCTCGGCTTCAACAACGTCGGCCTCGACGTTTTTCTTGAAAACCTGTCGCGCATCCGCTGGCGCGGCGTGCTCGGCATCAACATCGGCCGCAATGCCGATACCCCGAACGAGCGCGCCGCGGAGGATTACCTCGCCTGCCTGGAGCGCGTGCACGCCCGCGCGAGCTACGTCGCGATCAACGTTTCCTCGCCGAACACGGAGGGCCTTCGCGCGCTGCAGGAAAAGGAGCAGCTCGAGGCGCTGCTCGCGCGGCTTTCCGGCGCGCGCGCCCCGCTCGCCGACCGGCACGGGCGCCGCGTGCCGCTGGTGCTGAAGGTCTCGCCCGATCTCGAGCGCGGCCAGATTCGCGACATCGCGGCGGCGGTCCGGCGCCACCGGATCGACGGGTTGATCGCCACCAATACGTCGCTTTCGCGCGGCGGGGTCGAAGGGCTGGCGCGCGCGAGCGAGGCGGGCGGGCTCTCAGGCGCGCCGATCCGCCGGCGCGCGACCGAAGTGCTCGCCGCCTTCGCCGCCGAACTCAAGGGCGAGGTACCGCTCATCGGCTCGGGCGGCATTCTCGGCGGCGACGACGCGGCGGAAAAAGTCGCCGCGGGCGCATCGCTGGTGCAGCTCTACACCGGTCTCATCTACCGCGGCCCCGGACTCGTCGCCGAGTGCGGCGGTGCCATTGCTCGTGCGCATCGGCCTGCCGCGTGAACTGAAGGACGGCGAGTTCCGCGTCGCGCTCGCGCCCGGCGCGGCGAGCGAACTCGCCAGGGCCCGGCACGAGGTCCGGGTGGAACGAGGCGCGGGAGCCGGTGCCGGCTTTTCCGACCGCGAGTACGCCGCTGTCGGCGCGCGCCTTGTCGGCGCCGCCGAAGCGTGGGACTGCGAACTCGTGGTCAAGGTGAAGGAGCTGCAGGAGGCGGAATACGGATTGCCGCGCCGCGGCCAGATGCTGTTCTGTTTCCAGCATTTCGGGCCCGAGCCGCGGCTCCTCGATGCCGCGCTCGCCTGCGGCGCGACGTTCCTTGCGTTCGAGACCGTCGGCCAGGCCGATGCGAGTTTGCCGATCCTCGCGCCCATGTCCGCAATCGCCGGCCGCCTCGCGGTGCAGGTCGGCGCGTGGTGTCTGCAGAAGCACAGCGGCGGATCGGGCGTGCTGCTTGCCGGACTCGAAGGTGTGCGGCCGGGGCAAATCGTCATCCTCGGCGCGGGCAACGTGGGAGCCAACGCGCTTGCGGTGGCGCACGGAATCGGCGCACGCACGACCGTATTTGCCGGCAGCGCGCGGCGATTTGCGGCGCTGCGCGCGCAATTTCGCGAGCGCGTCGAGTTTCGCGCCGGCGCCGGAGGTCTGGAGCATGCGGTCGCCGAAGCGGACCTCGTCATCGGCGCGGTTCTCACGCCCGGCCGCATGTCGCCGAAGCTCATCACCCGGCCGATGCTGCGTTCGATGCGCGCGGGCTCCGCCCTGGTCGATGTCGGCATCGATCAGGGGGGAATCGCGGAAACCTCCCGCGCAACGAGCCACAGCGAACCGACCTACGTGGAAGAAGGCGTGGTGCATTATTGCGTGCCGAACATGCCTGCCGCCTGCGCGCGCACGGCGAGCCTCGCGCTCGACCGGGCGGTGCTGCCATTCGTGGCCGAGCTTGCGGGGCGCGGCCTAGTTGGCGCGCTCCGCGCCCGGTCCGAACTGGAGACGGCGGTACAGGTTCACGCCGGTCACGTGACCCACGAACACCTCGCGCGCGATACGCGCCGCGCCTGCGCCAGGCTCGAGACGGTGCTTTCATGAAGCGCGGCGCGGTCGCATGGATCGACGAAGCGCGCTGCATCGGCTGCACGCTGTGCATCGAGGCGTGCCCGGTCGACGCCATCACCGGCGCGCGAGGGCTCCTGCACACCGTGGTCGCCGGATGGTGCATCGGCTGCAGGCTCTGCCTGCCGCCCTGCCCGGTCGACTGCATCGCCATGGTCGCGCCGCCCGCACCGTGGGGCGCGGCGGACGCGCGAGCCGCCCAGCGCCGTTATGTTGCGCGCAGGGTTCGCCGTGCGCGCAGCCGCGCCGAGGCCCCCGTCTCGGATGCGCGCGAGCGCCGCGCGGTGATCGCCGCGCTGCTCGGGCGCGGAAGCGGCCGGCGCGCCCGCCCGAAGGAAGGCGGTTCGCGGTGAACCCCGCCCGGCGCCGCGAGATCTTCGAACGGCTGCGTGCAGCGAATCCGGCGCCGACGACGGAACTCGTCTATCGCACGCCGTACGAGTTGCTGGTCGCGGTGGTCCTTTCGGCGCAGGCGACCGACAAGTCGGTCAATGCCGCCACCGCGCGGCTGTTCGAGATCGCGGGCACACCCGAGAAGATGGTCGCGCTCGGCGAGAAAGGGCTGGAAGAGCACATCCGCACCATCGGCCTTTACCGCACCAAGGCGAAGAACGTGATCGAACTTTCGCGCCTGCTGCTCGAGCGGCACGGCGGTGCGGTGCCCGCCTCGCGCGAGGCGCTCGAGGCGCTGCCCGGCGTCGGCCGCAAGACCGCGAACGTGGTGCTCAACACCGCTTTCGGCGAGCCCACGGTCGCCGTCGACACGCATATCTTCCGGGTCGCCAACCGCACCGGGCTCGCACCCGGCAAGGATCCACGGCAAGTCGAGGCGAGGCTTCTCAAGTTCACGCCGCCGGAGTTTCTGCGCGACGCGCATCACTGGCTGATCCTGCATGGGCGCTATGTCTGCCTCGCGCGCAAGCCGAAATGCCCCGCGTGCCCGATCCGCGACCTGTGCGACTACCGCGGCAAGACCCGCGATGTTTGACCCGACGCGCGAGCAGGTCAGGGATTTCTTCTTCGCGACCTGGCGCAAGTACCGCGCCGGCGAGCCGCTCGCGGGGCTCGAGGCGCTCGCGCTCGAGGTGATCCTTGCGCATCCGGAATATCACGCGGCGCTTGCCGAACCAGAGCGCTTTCGCGAGCGGGAATACTTTCCCGAACTTGGCGAGCCGAATCCGTTCCTGCATCTGAGCATGCACCTCGCGATCGAGGAGCAGCTTTCGATCGACCAGCCGCCCGGCGTGGCGGGTCGGTTCGCTGCCCTCGCCGCCCGGCACGGCGATCGCCACGCCGCGATGCATGGCGCGATCGAGTGCCTCGCCGAAATGGTGTGGCGAGCGCAGCGCGACCACGCGCCGCCCGACGCAGTGGCGTACCTGAGCTGCCTGGAAGCGCGTGCGCGGCGCTAGCGCTGGAAATGCAGGCTCGACTTCTGGCTTGCGAACCAGGCCGAGAGATCCTCGATGTCCTGCCTGGAAAGGCCGGCCGTAAAGCCTTTCATGATGGCGTTGTTGCGCTTGCCCGATCGGTAGTCGGACAGCGCCTTGACCAGATAATCGTAGTGCTGGCCGGCAAGAATCGGCTGGTCGGGCGCCGACGGCTTCGCCCCGTCCGCGCCGTGGCATGCCGCGCAAACCTGGGCTGCTTTCGTCTTGCCCGCTTCCGCATTGCCCTTGGCCGACGCGTTCTGCGCCAGGCCCAGAACAAGCGCGAGGCAGACCGCGGCCCCGATCGGCAGCGAGTTCATTTCCCTGCTCCGCCGTAATACGCCGCCATGTCGGCCATGTCCTTCTCGCTCAAGCCTGCCGCGATGCCGCGCATCGACGGATGCGAGCGTTCGCCCGACTTGTATGCCTGCAGCGCGCGGATCAGGTAGGCCGGCTGCTGCCCGCCCAGTTTCGGCACGTGATAGACCTCCGGGTAGGCAGTCCGGTAGCCGGGAATGCCGTGGCAGCCCTCGCACATCGCGATCTTCTTGTGCGCCTCTCGGGCGTCACCGGCTGGAGCCGCCTGCTGGGCCAGGGCCGCCGGCGCCGAAAGCGCAAGCCCCGTTGCGAGGAGCGCTGCAGGAAATTGGCGGGACATGCGAGCGCGTTCTTCAGGCGAATCGAAACCGCGCGATTCTAGCGGAACGCCCCGGCGCTCACAACCCGCGGCGGCGCCTTTGCGCGGGTTGTTATAATTTCATTTTTCGCTGAAAGCCGCGCCATGCGCTTCTCCGGCTCGCCCGCGTACGTTTCCACCGACGACCTCACGCTCGCGGTCAACGCGGCGATCACGCTGCAGCGCCCGTTGCTGGTGAAGGGCGAGCCGGGCACCGGCAAGACGATGCTCGCGGTCGAAGTCGCCAGGGCGCTCAAGCTGCCGCTGCTCGAGTGGCACATCAAGTCCACGACCAAGGCGCAGCAGGGGCTGTACGAGTACGACGCCGTTTCGCGGCTGCGCGATTCGCAGCTCGGCGACCCGCGGGTGCACGACATCCGCAACTACATCGTGCGCGGAATGCTGTGGCAGGCGTTCAACGCCGACACGCCGGTGGTGCTGCTGATCGACGAGATCGACAAGGCCGACATCGAGTTCCCCAACGACCTGCTGCGCGAGCTCGACCGGATGGAGTTCTACGTCTACGAGACGCGCGAACTGGTGAACGCGCGCCACCGGCCGATCGTGTTCATCACCTCGAACAACGAGAAGGAGCTGCCCGACGCCTTCCTGCGGCGCTGCTTCTTCCACTACATCCGGTTTCCCGACAAGGAAACGATGGAGAAGATCGTCGGGGTGCATTTCCCGGGCCTGAAGAAATCGCTGCTGCGCGAGGCGATGGAGGTTTTCTTCGAGGTTCGCGAGGTGCCGGGGCTGAAGAAGAAACCGTCCACGTCGGAGCTCCTTGACTGGCTGAAGCTCCTGCTCGCGGAGGACATCCCGCCGGAGACGCTGCGCTCCAAGGAGCGCAAGGCGATCATCCCGCCGCTGCACGGCGCGCTGCTCAAGAACGAACAGGACGTGCACCTCTTCGAGCGGCTGGTATTCATGAGTCGGGCCCAGCGGCAGTAGCGCCGCTCGCCCGGTGGAAGGAGCGAGCAGCGTGACCGGGCCCCTGGAAAAGACGGTCAAGGTCGAATCGCCGGGCGGCGAACGCGAAGTCGCGGTGCTGTTTGCCGACATCGCCGGCAGCACCAAGCTCTACGAGGCGCTCGGCGACACCGAGGCGAAGGTCCTGATCGACGAGGCGCTCGTCGGAATGAACGTCATCACCAAGCGCCATCGCGGACGCGTCGTGAAGACGATCGGCGACGAACTGATGTGCGTGTTCCCGAGCGCCGAGCGCGGCTTTCTCGCCGCCACCGACATGCAGATCCTCGTCAACACGCTGCCGGTCGTGAAGGGCGTCAAGCGCATGATCCGCATCGGCTTTCATGCCGGTCCGGTGATCGAGCAGAAAGGCGACGTGTTCGGCGACACGGTGAACGTCGCCGCGCGCATGGCGGGCCTCGCCAAGGGGATGCAGATCATGACTTCGCGCAGCACCGTGGAGGCGCTGCCGCAGGCGCTGCGCCTTGCGACCCGCGTGATCGCCGCGGTCGCGCTCAAGGGCAAGGCGAACGACATGGCGGTCTGCGAAGTGCTCTGGCAGGAAGGCGACGACCTGACGATGGCCGCCAACTCGCTTGGCGCCGAGGAGTCCGCGGCAGAGCTGGTGGTGCGGCACCGCGGCGGGGAGGTCGTTCTGGGCGTCGGCAAGGCGTCGCTGTCCTTCGGGCGCGACCCGGGCAGCGAAGTCGTGGTCTCGGGCGCGAAGGCGTCGCGCAATCACGCCCGCATCGAGAAGCGGCGCGACAAGTTCTACCTGGCCGACCAGAGTACCAACGGCACCTACGTTGTATTTGCGGGCGAGCCTGAGATCGTGCTGCGCCGCGAAGAGGTCACGCTGCGCGGAGCGGGACGCATCGGGTTCGGCCAGAGCTGCGCCGCAACCGCCGACGACTGCGTGGAATTCGCGCTCCGGCGCTGAGCGCCTGAGGCATCGGCCCGGGCGCTGCGCTCAGGCCTTGAGGACCGACTTGCCGCGCGCCGGCGGCGCCGAGAGCAATCCCGCCGGGGGCGCGGTTTCCATCTTGCCGCGCACCGCTTCCTGCGCGCAGGCGGCGGTGAATGTCACGCCCACCGCCTTGCCCGCCACCGCCCCGAGCACGAAGCACGCCTGGCCGAGCTTGCCGTTCAGCGGCTTGAGCACGTTCTCGGCAATGAGGTCGGAGGCGTTGCCTTCCGGCAATTCGAGCTGGAACGCGCTTTCGCCCGCGGGCTGCACGTCGAGCACTTCGCGCAGGCTGCGCAACTCGCGCAGCAGCGCCTTCGAGGCGGCGGCGTCGGGCAGCCCGCTCACATTCAAGCTTACCTTCTGCGAGCCGAAGCTGAAATGCGCGAGAAAGAAATTCTTCGAGAACTCGTCGCCGACGAGCCTGCCGATATCGACGAGCGCCGCGTCCTCCGTCGCCCAGCTCGTGTTCTTCGGCAGCTTCGTGTTGTTGTAGATCTCCTCGCCGGTCGCCCGCTCGATCGCCTTCACGGTCCAGGAGGTGAGCGCGGTCTTCGTGATCGTGAGCCCGGAGGCCGCAAGCTTCGCCGAAAGCTGCTTCACCTTCACTTCGCCGATGATGTGGAAGTCCGCGCTCTTCGCGTCCGGGCCGGTGCGCGTCTCGCCTTCGAGCGACCACGTGCGGAAGCCGAACGACTTGATCCGCTCCTTGATCGCGTTTTCGGCGAGTTGCGAGCGCGCCGGCGGCAGCGCCGTGGCGCTTTCGGCGTTGCTGATCTGCATCTGCACCGCGATTTTCGGATCGCCGTTGTTGCGGATGAATTCGATGCGCTCCTTGTCGCTCATCTGGTTGAGCGACTTCTGCACGTCGCGGACCTTGACGGTGGCGCGCGTCGCGAGCGCGACGAGGCCGTCCTTGCCGAGCTGCGGCGCGTCCTCCGACAGCGTCGCCTTGATGAATTCGCCGGAGCGGGGCAGGAACTTGTCCTGCACCCACTGGTAGTTGCGGTTGATCGAGTCGTGCGACACGTACAGCGCGAGCGCCTTTTCCACGAGCTGGCGCTTGGCGTCCGCGCGCGCGGCGCTTCCCGCCGCGGCCGCGTCGCCGTTGAATTTCGCCGGGTCGGCGAGGCCCACCGCGCTGATCGTCAGTACGCCCGGTTCTGCCGCTGGTGCCGTCGCAGTCGGCGCCGGCGCCGGGGCGGGCGAAGCAGCAACCGGTGCGGGCTTGAGTACCGCGACCTCCGCGGGCTGTGCCACGTCGGTTTTCTTCGACCCCATCCAGTACATCGTGCCGCCGATCGCGGCGACGACGATCGCCACGGCCGCTCCGGCCAGAACGCCGATGCTCAATTTCCTCCGCGGCGCCTCGGCCGCCGCGGGATGCGGAGCTGCCGCGACGGCCGGTGCAGCCTGTGCCGCCGGACGGATCTCCGTTTTCTCCACCAGTGTCGCGTCAGGCGCGGCCTCCACCCGCGTTGCATCCGCGCCCGCCGTCATCGCGGACGGGGCGCGGCCCTCGGCGACCGCGGCGATATCGGCCGCAAACTGCGCCGCCGTCTGATAGCGGTCGCTCGGACTCTTCGCCAGCGCGCGCCGGACCACCGTGTCCCACGCGGCGGGGAGCGTCGCGTTGAGCGTTGAGGGCGGCAGCGGTTCCTCCTTCAGCACCTTGTGCATGATTGTCGTCACGGCGCCGCTGAACGGCCGCTCGCCGGTGAGGAACTGATACAGGATGACGCCGCAGGAAAAGATGTCGCTGCGGCCGTCGACCGGCGTACCGAGGAACTGCTCCGGAGACATGTAGGACGGCGTGCCGAGCACCGTGCCGGCCTGCGTCAGCTCGGACGTTTCGATCCGGGCGATGCCGAAATCGGCCACCTTGACGACGCCGTTCTCGAGCACGATCACGTTCGCGGGCTTCATGTCGCGATGCGTGACGCCGTTGCGGTGCGCATGCTCGAGCGCGCCGAGGATCTCTCCCATGATGCGCGCGATGTCCTTGTTGCCGAAGCGTTGCCCGCTCTCGAAATAGTCCTTGAGCTCCTTGCCCTTGATGAATTCCATGGCGATGAACGCGACGCCGCTCTCCTCGCCGTATTCGTAGATCGAGACGATGTTCGGATGGCTCAGGCGCCCGGCCGCCTGCGCCTCGCGCTTGAAGCGCGCGAGCATTTCGCCCGCCGCCTGGTCGGTGCGCTCGGGCTTGATCGTCTTGATGGCGACGGTGCGCTCGATGAAGGGGTCGAACCCTTCGTACACGACGCCCATCGCGCCGCGCCCCAGCTCGCGGCGGATGGTGTACTTGCCGAGTTTGGGCGGAACCGAGGACGTCATCCGGAACGCGCCGCGCGATCCGTTACTTGTACTTGGAATCGATTTCCCAGACCGTCTTCTGCACCAGGCGCTGCACCATGGTGTCGAGCCCCACGCCGCCCTTGGCGCTTTGCTGCACGCCCATCACCGAAGTCGCGGTGGCGCCGACTTCCATCTTCTCTTCCGAATATCCCTGCGCCACCTGCTCGGTGGTGGTCGCATCCATGATCTTGAAGCGCATCCCGATCAGCCACACGCCGGTCGCGTCCTGCGTCTGCACCGAACCGGCGACGTGCCCTGCGGCCCCGGCGCCGAGGAATCCCAGCAGCCCGCCCACGGCACGGCCGTCAAAGCCCTGCCGGACCTCGGAAATCTGCTCGGCCTTGAGGATGTCGAACTTCACCACCCACTTGGTGGTCTTGAGCTTGCCCACCTGCATGGTCTGGCGCGCCTTGTCGGGATCGCCGAGGTTGTAGGCGAGCGCGATCTCGTTCATCAATGGCCCGAGGTTCGAGCGCTCGAGCACGCCGAAATTGGCCTGCGAAAGTTCCAGCTCGGCGTAATCGGCGATGTTGTTGGGGCCGAACTTCTGGACGAAGGTCGCGTTGTTGCTCTTGACATCGCCGGGAATGACCACGAGATCCGGGCCGCGCTTTGCCTTGTTGACGTACTCGACCGGCTTGTAGGCGGCCACGTCCGCCGCGGCATGTGCCTTCTGGGAAGTGGCGGTCCCGGCCGTGGGCGACGGATTGCCGAACGTCGGCTGGGCGGAAACATTCGCGCCCGCCAGAGCGCTCGCGACCGCCGCGATGAAGATGGCCTGTTTCATAAACCCTCCGTTCTGCTCGAGTGACGATCCGCCGCCGACGCCTATTTTCTGCGCGGCTCGGGCTGCTGACAATATTCGCTGTAGAGCCTGGCGACCACCTCTTCGGCCTGCTCGTTGATCAGGGTCAACGCCATCCCCTGCACGTCGGCGCCGCTGAACGACTGCGAATTGGCTTCGGCCTGGGCGACGCGCTTGCCGTCCGCGCCGGTGAGCGCGAAATGCATGCTGACCGCGACCTGGTTGACCGGGATCATGGGGTTGCGCATGGCGCGCGCCGAGATGAGGCCCTTCAGCGTATAGTTCGCCGCCAGCCGCTTCGCGGCCGAAAGCGCCGCGTCGGGATTGTTCTTGAAGTAGGCGTCGATCTCGGCCTGCGCGATCTGCTTGCGGATTTCCTCCTGCGTGTAGGTGCGCAGGCCGAGCTTCTGCAGCCGGGCATTGATGGCGTCGAAATGCGGGCTGAACGCCGCCTGCCGCGCCTGCACCACGCCGTTCACCTCCTCGCCGATCAGCACCATGATCTTGCGGTTCTTGATGCGGTCGAGGCAGGGCGTGGACAGCTGCGCGGCGATGCGTCGCTGGCGCTCGGCCTTGGCGGCCTCGCCCGCCTTGTCCTCGTTGGAGAACTTGAATCCCTGCGCCGCCGTGAACGCGGGCAGAGCGAGCAGCAGCAACGGAACGCAGAGTCGAAGTCGTGGCATGAGAGAATTTCTTGTGGGAATGCGGCAATGTACCCTTGTGCCGGTTCAGCCTTCAACCCCAGAGACGGATGAGCTCTCAGACCAGCGCCCGCAGATCCTCGAAGACGGATCAAGACAGCTTTGTAACGTACTGATCTAACGCAGACTTCTAATGCTCATCGACTTCTTCCTGAAGCTGAAATCGCACAAGCTCCCGGTCTCGATCAAGGAGTACCTGACGCTGCTCGAAGCGATGGGCAAGGGCGTGATCGGGCCGTCGGTGGACGATTTCTATTACCTCTCGCGCGCGACGCTGGTGAAGGACGAGGCGAACTACGACAAGTTCGACCGCGCGTTCGCCGAATTCTGGCAGGGCGTCGAAACCATCCCGGGAATCGAGACGCAGATCCCGCTCGAGTGGCTGCTGAAGCAGGTCGAGCTCACGCTCAGCGACGAGGAGAAGAAGCAGATCCAGGCGCTTGGCGGCTGGGAAAAGCTGATGGAGACGCTGCGAAAGAGGCTCGAAGAGCAGAAGGGCCGCCACCAGGGCGGCTCGAAATGGATCGGCACGGGCGGCACCTCGCCCTTCGGCGCCTACGGCTACAACCCGGAGGGCATCCGCATCGGCCAGGACCGCTCGCGCAACCGCTCGGCAGTGAAGGTCTGGGACCAGCGCGAATACCAGAACCTGGACGATTCGGTCGAACTCGGCACGCGCAACATCAAGGTGGCGCTGCGGCGCCTGCGCCGCTTTGCGCGCGAGGGTGCGCCGGACGAGTTCGACCTCGACGGCACGATCGACGCCACCGCACGCAAAGCGTACCTCGACATCCACATGCGGCCCGAGCGCCGCAACACCGTCAAGGTGCTGATGTTCTTGGACATCGGCGGCACCATGGACGACCACATCAAGCTCGCCGAGGAGCTGTTCTCGGCCTCGAAGACCGAGTTCAAGCACCTCGAGTTCTACTACTTCCACAACTGCCTGTACGACTTCGTGTGGAAGGACAACCGCCGGCGCCACACCGAGCGCACGCGCACCTGGGACATCCTGCACAAGTACGGGCATGACTACAAGGTGATCTTCGTCGGCGACGCGACGATGAGCCCCTACGAAATATTGCAGCCGGGGGGCAGCATCGAATACTTCAACGAGGAAGCAGGCGCGGTCTGGGTCAAGCGGGTGACCGACATCTACGCCAAGTGCATCTGGCTCAATCCCGAGCCGGAGGAGATCTGGCCCTACCGCCAGTCGATCCAGGTGATCAAGGAGCTGATGGCGAACCGCATGTATCCGACCACGCTCGCGGGCCTGGAGCGCGCCATGCGGGCGCTGGTGAAGTAGCGGTCCCGCCTCTACGCGAGCAGCTCGCGGAGCGCGCGCCGGAATGCGGCCCCGGCTTCGTCCTGCCGCGTGTGGCGCCCTTCGCGCACCACCCAGGTTCCACCGACCATCACATCGCGTACCAGGTTTTCGCCGCCCGAGAAGATGAAGGCATTTGCGATGCCGTCGGCGGAGTGCGCTTCGAGATCGACGTGCGCGCCGTCCAGCACCACAAGGTCGGCGCGCAGCCCCGCGGCGAGCGCCCCTGCCCGTCGTCCGAGCGCCCATGCGCCACCCGCGGCCGCCTCGAGCCAGAGCGTCGTGCCCACGGCGCGCGTGCGCTCCCCGACAACGAGGTTGCGGCGCTGCGCGGCCAGCCGTTGAACGTATTCGAGCAGGCGCAGTTCCTCGACCGGGCTGCGCGAGACGTGGCTGTCGCCGCCGATGCCGTAGCGACCGCCTGCAGCCCGGTAGTCCTGCAGCGGAAATATTCCGTCGCCGAGATTCGCTTCGGTGCTCGGGCACAGGCCGGCCACCGCCCCGGAATGCGCGAGCCCCTCGGTCTCCCGCCTGCTCATGTGGGTCGCGTGCACGATGCACCAGCGCTCGCCGATTTCGCCGGACCCGAGCAGCCATTCGACGGGCCGCTTCACGCTCCAGGCAACGCAGTCCTCGACCTCCCTTTGCTGCTCGGCGGCGTGGATGTGGATCGGTACGGTTTCGCCGAGCGCGCGGCTCCCTGCGACCAGCTCCGAGAGTCCGGCCGGATCCACGGCGCGCAGCGAATGCGGCGCGACCCCGACGCCAAAGTCGGGATTGCCGCCGGCGGCGCCTTTCACGGTCTCGGCGATGCGCAGGATCGTGGCCGGGTCGCTGCGGAACCGCGCCTGCTGCGGCAACAAAGCCCGCCTGCCGAAATTCGAATGCGCGTAGAGCGAAGGCAGGCAGGTGAACGCGATCCCCGTGTCGCGCGCCGCCTCGAGGTGCCTGAGCGCAAGCTCTGCGGGCTGCGCATACGCCGAACCATCGGGCGCATTGTGGAGGTAATGGAATTCGGCGACTGCGCTGTAGCCGCTTCTGAGCATCTCGACATACAGGTGCCGCGCAATGGCGCAGGCCTGATCCGGCGTGAGGCGCGCGACGAACCGATACATCAGTTCGCGCCAGGTCCAGAAGTCGTCCTCGCCGGCGCCGCGCACCTCGGTCAGGCCCGCCATCGCCCGCTGGAACGCGTGCGAATGAAGGTTCGACATGCCGGGAAGCGCGGGGCCGGCAAGCCGCTCGGCGCCCGCGGGCGAAGCGTCCGGCGCGACCGACGCGAAGGCGCCGTTCGCGGCGACGGAAATGCGCACGTTGCGCGCCCAGCCCCCGCCGAGCAGCGCCTCGTCCGCGAAGTAGGTCTTCATGCGTTGTTATGATAGCCGCATGCACGATGCGGTCTGGCTGAACTGCAACCTGGCGACGCTGCGCGAGGGCGGCGCGCCGTACGGCGCGATCCGGGACGGCGCACTCGCGGTGCAAGGCGGGAGGATCGCCTGGGCGGGAGCGAGGCGCGAGTGGCGCGGGGGCGCGCGCGCCGAGCACGATGCGCGCGGTGCCTGGATCACACCGGGACTGATCGATTGCCACACCCACCTCGTGTACGCCGGGAACCGCGCAAGCGAATTCGAGCTTCGCCTGCAGGGCAAAAGCTACGAGGAGATTGCCCGGGCGGGAGGCGGCATCCACGCCACCGTGCGCGCGACGCGGGAAGCGTCCGAAACCGCGATTGTGGCAAGTGCAGCGAGGCGATTGCGGCAGTGGCCGGCCGAGGGCGTCACGGTGGTCGAGATCAAGTCCGGCTATGGCCTGGACCGCGCCTCCGAACTGAAGCTCCTGCGCGCGGCGCGTCAAGCCGGTGAACAGGCGCAGGTGACAGTGAAGGCCACGTTTCTCGGCGCGCACGCGGTTCCCGAGGAGTACCGGGACCGCGCCGAGGACTACGTTTCGCTGCTCTGCGAAGACCTGATGCCCGCGGCTGCACCGCTGTGCGACGCGGTCGACGCGTTCTGCGAGGCAATCGCGTTTACCGCCAGGCAAACGGCGCGTGTATTCGCGGCGGCGAAAAAGCACGCGCTGCCGGTGAAGCTGCACGCCGACCAGCTCTCCGATTGCGGCGGCGCGCAGCTCGCAGCGCAGTACGGCGCGCTCTCGGCCGACCATCTGGAATATTCGAACGAAGCCGGCATCGAGGCGATGGGCCGCGCCGGCACGGTCGCCGTGCTGCTGCCGGGCGCGTTCTATTTCCTGCGCCAGGCGCAGCGCCCGCCGGTTCGCGCGCTGCGCCGCCACCGCGTACCGATCGCGCTCGCCACCGACCACAACCCGGGCTCCTCGCCGCAGACTTCGCTCCTGCTCGCGATGAACATGGGCTGCACGCTGTTCGACCTCACGCCCGAGGAAGCGCTCGCCGGCGTGACGCGCAACGGCGCGCGCGCGCTCGGGATGCAGGCCACGCACGGCACGCTCGAGCCCGGCAAGCAGGCCGATCTTGCGCTGTGGGAGATCGATGCGCCGGCCGAGCTCGCCTACGCGATCGGGGCTAATCCCTGCGTCGCACGCGTCCGAGCCGGAAATGTGTCGGGCGGGTGTTAAAGTCTGGACCGTTGTCGCTTGACGGAAGAAACGGCCGGTTTCGACCCCTATGTATAGATCTCAACTATGCGTAGTTGTGTTGGGAAGAATAACGCCGTCCCCTGCGGCGCGGCGGATCAGGAGCCGGCGCGTTCTTTACATAGTTACAGGGTCTGCAAGAACCGCATGAGCGCGTCCGGCGCCCGAAACCGCTGCACCCTGGTGTCGGGTGCTTCCAGGCGTGCGAGGGCCTTCTCCTTCATCGCGATGTCTGCCTGAACGTAGCGTGTGCTCGAGGTACGGGCGCAGCATGTGACGCGGTGCGGCGTCCCCCACGGGGCCTGCAATCAGTTCTTGCTAGTCGCACTGTGGCGAAAGGCCTTGTTGACCACTTCTTCCGCGCGCCTGACCTCGGCGTCGGTCATCCATTCGAAGTGTGATTGTCGTTTGTTCTTCGAGAGAGATCCCTTGTTCTGGTGAACGAGGCGGATGAACAGATCGAGAGCATGCGCGGGCCAGTCCAGCTCTGCCTTGAGCGCGCCATACGCCTTGTCGAACCCGAGTAGGAAGGAGATCTCCTTCTCCAGGTCGTGCGTGATCGTGCGTTCAAGCGCCCAGAACAGAAAGGAAGCCTGGTCGGTGGCGTCGAAATAGCGAAAGTAGAGCGCGTCGTTTCCCTTCGCCGGAATCTTCGGCGTGCCCGGATCGTATTCCGTGCGTGCACGCATCGGCCTCGAGAATCGCTCGAGGGCGTGAACGTATTCGTCCAGATTGGCCAGGATTACGGCAGAAACGGGGAGAACGATTCCTTTGGGCGTGAAACCGCTCATGGAAAGTGCGTCATGGATCAGAAATCGGTGCAACCGGCCGTTCCCGTCCATGAACGGATGGATGAACACGAAACCAAAGGCCAATACTGCCGCCGCGACCACCGGATCGAGGTTGTCCGGCCTGGCTCTAAGGGCTTCCGAGAACGCGACGAGCCCGTCCATCAGGTCGCGTACATCCTCCGGGCGGGGAGGCACGAAATCGATCTTCTTGCGATAGCCGAGGTCCTGCCCGACCCAGTTTTGCGCCATTCGATATGAGCCTTCGTGAAAACGCGCGTCTAGGACCGCGTTCTGGACCTGTACGAACCGTTCCTCCGAAAGCGGGATGCCGAGTTCGGATTCCCTCAGCAAGTCTGCGAATCGTTTTGCGCGATCGGGACTCGGCTTTTCGCGTTCCACTTCGAACGAAGAATGTGTCTCCTTGAGATACAGGAACGCAGCCGCCCGGCGGAGCAGGTCCGCGTCGTACTTCGCGATCGTGTCATGGGTGCCCTTCGTCAGATTCTTCTGAATCATCGCCTTCAATGAATCGGTCTTGCGCACCAGCGGGCAGAAGCGTCGATTCCCGGGAAGATTGTCGATTACCCGGAACTTCCCATTTCTGGGCCCGTCTGCAAATGCGAATTGCAGGGTGTCATCGACCACTCGGACATACGAGGCTCTTGGTGCAACTTTCGCATCGATCTGGTCACCTGTTAGCCACTCGTACAGATAGCCAATACGCCGGGCGAAACTCGATTCAGGCTTATCGGCAAGATTTCTTTCTATCTCCGCTCGGCCTGTCTTTGTGAATAAGAGCGCGAGCACTTCCAGATTGAGCCCTTCGTAGCGAAGGGCGAATTGGAGGTTGCCAATCAGGGTTGGGGCGGGCCTGTAAGTAGTCTGAAACTGCAGCAGCTGTAGTTCGCCGTTTTCGGTTGCTTCCCTGCCTCGGACGGCCGAGTCGATTACAGCCATCGTGGCGGGCTGGCGGGCCGGCAACTGGTAGCGCTCGACGAGGTTTGCGTAGCCAGCGAGTTCTCGTGCCATAGAGCCTCTATAAGACGCCTGGTGATTCCACAGTTCTCCTGGGTATCTGAATCTTATCTAAAAAACGGCCGCGATGCTATTTATGGATTAATAATAAATTTGCGGCCGTTTTATGGAAGCACCAGGCAGCTTTTAGAGATAGGGGCGCAGGGGGCTGGACGGAATCGCGGTACGGCGGTCAACGCGACTCGAAAACAGGGATATCACGCGAGTGACCGGCCGTGGCCGATAACGGGCATGCTCGCCTGGCGCCGCGTGGTCAAACTAGACGCTCGAGCGCAACTTACCGCCGATGAGGAGAAAGAGCTCGAGCAACGTCCTGAGCTGCGGCCGCAGCCTGCGGGCGAGCTCGTCGCGGAAAGCATAGGGCGGCCGCTCGTCCATGTAGGTGGCCTCCGAAAGCTCGAGCTGTACGGCGTGCACGCCGTTGGCCGGGTCGCCGTATTGGCGGGTGATGTAGCCGCCCTTAAAGCGGCCGTTGAGCACGGCGCTATGGCCTTCGACCGACTTGAGGAGGGCCTCGCCCAGCCCCGGGGCGCAGGATCGGCCTTCGGCGGTGCCCAGGTTCAGGTCGGGGAGCTTGCCCGGGAAGAAGCGCGGCAGCTCGGAGAGGATCGAGTGCGCGTCCCAGAGGAGCGCGTAGCCGTGCGCGCGCTTCAGGCGCTCGAGCTCCTGCCCGAGTTTCGCGTGATAGGGCTGCCAGTACTGCTCGATGCGCGAGCGCACTTCATCCTGCGAGGGCGCGAAGCCGGAGAGGTAGAGCGGCTCGCGGTAAAAGGTGTCGAGCGGCACGATGCCGGTCGTGTCCTGCCCGGGATAGAGATTGGCGTCGTCGGGCGGGCGGTTGAGGTCGACGACGTAGCGCGAATGCGTGGCGACGAGCACCGAGGCGCCGAGCGCGTCGAGAAAATCGTAGAGCCGCTCCAGGTGCCAGTCGGTGTCGGGCAGGGGCTTCGCCGCGCTCGCGAGGCGCGGCGCGAGCCAGTCGGGCACGTGCGTGCCTGCGTGCGGCATCGAGACGAGGAGGGGCGTGCGGCCTTCGCGAAAGCGATAGAGCTCCATCACGCGCGAGCCCACGAGCGATTGCGCCCTCTTGATCGTGCTACGCGCTCGGGGCGGCGACCGGCGGGCGCACGCCCTGCCGCGCCGCGCGCCGTGCGAGGCGCGTATCGAAGCTGACGAACTTCCCGGCGCACGTTCGTGTCCTCGCCGATCACGCGTGCCTCCGGGTCTTGCGCTTCGTTCGCTCGTCTTCGGCGAGCACGATCGCCGCGATTGCAGCCTGCTCCCGCGCCGCGGGGAGCTTGCGTCCCCGGTGCGAGAGCATCCCCGCGATCGCCCGCACCTGCGCCGCCCGGTCGGTCTTCCTCGGGCGCGCGACGAACCCCTCGCCGGGCAGCAGCTCCACGGCGAGCCCGGCCCCCCTGCCCAGTCCGAGCGCCTGTCGGACACGCCTCGGGATGATCATCTGGCCCTTGCTCGATACGCGGGCGTTTTCCATCGCCGGCCGCCCAATTCCTAAGACGAGACGGCAAGACAATGCCGCCGCGGTCGCCCGAGGTCAACCCGGGCGCGCCTCGTCCGAGGGCAAGAGCCCCGGAACGAAGCGCCGGAACGCGCCGGCCTCCACGAGCGCCCGGATCGCCCCGATGTCAGGCGCGAAATAGCGATCGTGGTCATAGAAGGGCACGCGCTCGCGCACCAGCGCATGCGCCTGCGCGAGCAGCGGCGAAGTCCTGAGCGGCGCGCGGAAGTCGATCCCCTGCGCCGCCGCGAGCAGCTCGATCGCCACGATGCCCGCCGTGTTCCCGCCCATCTCGCCGAGGCGCCGCGCCGCGAACGTCGCCATGCTCACATGATCCTCCTGGTTGGCGGAGGTCGGCAGGCTGTCCACGCTCGCCGGATGCGCGAGCGACTTGTTCTCGCTCGCGAGCGCGGCCGCGGTGACCTGCGCGACCATGAAACCGGAATTCACCCCGCCGTGCTCGACCAGGAACGGCGGCAGCCCGGACAGGCTCGCGTCGATCAGCAGCGCGATGCGGCGCTCGGAGAGCGCTCCGATTTCGGCAATCGCGACGGCGAGCGCGTCCGCGGCGAGCGCGATCGGCTCAGCGTGGAAATTGCCGCCGGAGACGAGTTCTCCGCGATCGGCGAAGACGAGCGGATTGTCGGTGACCGCGTTGGCCTCGGTTTCGAACACGCCGCCCGCGTAGCGCATCTGTTCCAGGCACGCGCCCATGACCTGCGGCTGGCAGCGCAGGCTGTACGGGTCCTGCACGCGCGGATCGTCTTCCAGGTGCGAGCGCCGGATCTCGCTCTGCGCGAGCAGCCGCGCATAGTGCGCGGCCACCTCGCGCTGCCCCGCGTGCCCGCGCAGCGCGTGGATGCGCTCATCGAATGGCGCATCGCTGCCCGCCGCGGCATCGACGGAAAGGCTCCCGGCGACGACCGCAGCGGCGAACGCGTCCTCCGCGGCGAAAAGCCCGATCAGCGCGAGAGCGGTGGAGACCTGCGTGCCGTTGAGGAGCGCCAGACCCTCCTTGGGGGCGAGCCGGATCGGCGCAAGCCCCGCCTTGCGCAGCGCCGTGTCCGCCGGAACAATCTCGCCGCCGGCGCGCACGTTGCCGAGCCCGAGCATGGCGAGCGCGAGATGCGCCAGGGGCGCAAGGTCGCCCGAGGCGCCGACCGACCCCTTGGCCGGAATGACCGGATAGATGCCGGCGTTGTAGAGCGCGACCAGCGAATCCACCAGGCGCGGTGTGACGCCGGAAGCCCCCGGGGCGAGACTCATGATCTTGAGCGCGAGGACAAGGCGTGTTGCGGCGTCGTCCAGCGCCGGTCCGGTTCCGGCCGCATGCGAGAGCACGATGTTGGTCTGCAGCCGCTCCAGTTCTTCGGCCGGGATTCGCGTCTGCGACAGCCTGCCGAATCCGGTGTTGACTCCGTACGCCGGCTTGCCCGAGGCGACGATGCGCTCGATCGCCGCGGCGCCCGCGCGCAACTGCGGCAGGCAGGCCGGGTCCAGCGCGATCGGCGGCGCTTCGCGCGCGATCGCGCGCAACTGCGCGAGGGAAAGAGGGCGCTTCCCCAGGAGCAGCGTCATCGCCCGAGCATCGGGAGATTCAGTCCCATCTCGCGCGCGCAAGCGATCGCGTCCTCGTATCCCGCGTCGGCGTGCCGCATCACGCCGCTCGCCGGATCGTTCCACAGCACGCGCTCGATGCGCCGCGCCGCCGCCTCGGTGCCGTCGCACACGATCACCAGGCCGGCGTGCTGCGAGTAGCCCATGCCGACGCCGCCGCCGTGGTGAAAGGACACCCAGGTCGCGCCGCTCGCGCAGTTGAGCAGCGCGTTGAGCAGCGCCCAGTCCGAAACCGCGTCCGAGCCGTCCCGCATGCCCTCGGTCTCGCGGTTGGGGCTCGCCACCGAGCCGGAATCCAGGTGGTCGCGGCCGATCACGATCGGCGCCTTGAGTTCTCCGGTCCGCACCATGTCGTTGAACGCGAGGCCCGCCCGGTGCCGCTCGCCAAGGCCGATCCAGCAGATGCGCGCCGGCAATCCCTGGAACTTGATGCGCTCGCCCGCCATGTCGAGCCAGCGGTTGAGCATCGCGTCCGCGGGAAAAAGCTCGCGCATCCTCGCGTCGGTGCGCGCGATGTCCTCCGGGTCGCCGGAAAGCGCCGCCCAGCGGAACGGCCCCTTGCCGCGACAGAAAAGCGGCCGGATGTAGGCCGGAACGAACCCCGGATAATCGAAGGCATCCTTCACCCCGACATTCTTCGCTTCCTGCCGGATGTTGTTGCCGTAGTCGACGCACGGAACGCCCATCGCCTTGAAGCCGAGGATCGCCCGCACGTGATTGGCGATCGATTCGCGCGCCGAGATCGCGACTTCCTCGGGATCCTTCCGGCGCAGCTCCTTCCACTTGTGCAGCGACCAATGCTCCGGGAGATAGCCGTTCGAGGGGTCGTGGGCCGAGGTCTGGTCGGTGACCAGGGAGGGCTTGAACTGGGTTGTCCTCGCGATCTGCAGGATCCGGGGAACGAGTTCGGCGGCGTTGCCGAGCAGGCCGACCGAAACCGGGCGCGTCGCGCCTTGCAGAATGGCGAGCGCCTCGTCGAGGGTTCGCGCGTGGCGATCCAGGTATCCGGTTTTGAGGCGCATCTCGATGCGCCCGGGATCGCACTCGATGGCGAGCATCGAGGCGCCCGCCATCGTCGCGGCGAGCGGCTGCGCCCCGCCCATGCCGCCGAGCCCGGCGGTGAGAATCCAGCGCCCCGACCAGTTGCCGCCGTAGTGCCGCCGCCCGGCTTCGGCGAAGGTCTCATAAGTCCCCTGCACGATCCCCTGGCTGCCGATGTAGATCCACGAGCCGGCGGTCATCTGCCCGTACATCATCAGGCCCTTGCGGTCGAGCTCGTTGAAGTGCTCCCACGTCGCCCAGTAGGGCACCAGGTTGGAATTCGCGATCAGGACGCGCGGTGCATCGGGGTGCGTGCGAAAGACGCCGACCGGCTTGCCCGACTGCACGAGGAGCGTTTCATCGGCATCCAGCCTCTTGAGCGCTTCGACGATTCTCTCGAAGCACTCCCAGTTGCGCGCCGCCTTGCCGATGCCGCCGTACACCACGAGCTCCTCGGGGCGCTCGGCGACCTCGGGATCCAGGTTGTTCATCAGCATCCGCAGCGGCGCTTCGGTGAGCCAGCTCCTGGCGTTGAGGGCGGTTCCGCGCGGGGCGCGCACGAGGCGCGGGGTCGTCGTCTGGTTCATGGCTGGAATAATATGCTGGCGCAATCCCTCACGGAAGCAAGCGGTGCCCGAGCTTTACCTGCACTACCTCAATTGCCCCGACGTCGAGGCGCTCGCCCTGACCGACCGGGAGATCCTCGACTCGATCGAGGCCGCCCTGCTCGCCCAGGGGCGCGGCCAAACGGTGATCGAGCCGCGAACGCACCTCGTTCCGGAAAAGGACTTCCCCGGGCATTTCAACGTGCTGCGCGGCTATGTGCGGCCGCTCGTGCTCGCCGGCGTCAAGGTAGTGGGCGACTATTACCGCAATCACGAAATCGGCCTGCCCTCCGAGCTCGCGCTCCTCAACCTGTTCGATCCGAGGACCGGGGCGCCGGTCGCGGTGATCGACGCTTCCGCGATCACCGACATGCGGACCGGAGCGGTGACGGCGATCGGCGCCTGGCACCTTGCCCGCAGGGACGCAAAGGTGCTGGCACACATCGGTGCGCGCGGCACCGCGTACTGGAACGTGCGGCTGCTCGATTCGCTGTTTCGCTTCGACGAAATCCGCGTCCACTCGCGCCGGCCCGAAAGCCGCGGCGCGTTCGCCGCCCGCCTCGAGCGAGACCTCGGCAGGAAGATCGTCGTGGCCGAGGACTGGGAATCGTGCGTGCGCGGCGCCGACATCGTGGTGGAAGCTTCGCGCCTGGAACGACCCGAGCCGCTGCTCAAGACCGCCTGGATCAAGCAGGGCGCCTGCGTGATTCCGTACGGAACGATGAGCGCGGTGGAGCTTTCGCTCACCGACATCATGGACAACATCGTAGTGGACGACTGGGGACAGGCGCGCGCCGGACCGTTCGGCGCGCTGCGCGCGCACGTGGACACCGGGCGCCTTTCGGAGAAGAACCTGCACGCCGAGCTCGGTCAGATCGTGGCGGGATTGAAGCCCGGTCGCGAGCGCGACGAGGAAACGAACCTTTTCTGGCACCGTGGAATGTCGCTTTCGGACATCGCACTCGGTGCGGCGCTGCTGGACAAGGCAAGGCGCCTCGGCATCGGCCAGAGGCTGCGATTCCGGTGATGCCGATCGCGAACGCCCGCATGTATTCGGCGACGCCGGCCGCGAAAAAGGCGTGGATGGAGGTGCTCGGCTGGACGCTCGCGCAGGCGGGCCTTGGCTGGGAGGTGGTGGCGCACGATGCGCCCGCGCCGCTTGCCGAGCTGTGGGCGCGCAGCGATCTCGGCTGTGCGCTCATGTGCGGTCTGCCCTACTCGCAGCGCGCGCCGCGTCCCACCTTGATCGCCGCGCCGCTGCCGTCTCCCGGGCGCTACGGCGGGCGACCCGTTTATTTCACGGACATCGTGGTTCGCGCCGATGCGCGCTACGCGACGCTCGAAGACACGTTCGGGGGCGTGGCCGGCTACACGCTGCCGGACTCGATGTCCGGGTGCGTGGCGTTTCGCGCCCATCTGCTCCGCTACCGGAACCGGCACGGGTCAAAGCTCTATCGCGCCGCGGCCGGCGGCTTTCTCAATGCAAGGCGCGTGATCGAGGCGCTCGACGCGGGCGAGATCGATGTCGGCCCGCTCGACAGCTATTACCACGACCTGCTGCGAAGGAACGACCCGGTGCTCGCGGCGAAGGTGCGGGTCATCGAAAGCACCGGCGCCGTGCCGATCCCTCCGTTCGTGGCGACCGCGTCCCTCGCGGCGAGCGAGCTCGAGCGGCTGCGCGCGGCGTTCCTTGCCGCCTCCGAGGCGAGCGCGCTCGCGGCGCAGCGCGATACGCTGCTGCTCGCCGGCTTCGCCGTGCCTCCGGAGTCGCACTACGACTCGATTCGCGAGATACTGGCAGCGTCACGGCAGTTTGCCGACGCCTGGTAACGCAAAGGAGGTCACCATGAGGCGATTCCTGCTCACGATCCTGGCGGCACTCCTGCCGACCGTCGCAGCGGCTCAGGCGTATCCGGCAAAACCGGTGCGCATCATCAACCCCTTCACTGCGGGCGGGCCAATCGACTTGCTCGCGCGTGCCGTCGGCCAGAAGATGAACGAAGCGTGGGGGCAGCCGGTCGTGGTCGAAACGCGGGCGGGCGCCGCCGGAAACATCGGGATCGAGTACGTCGCGAAAGCGGAGGCGGACGGCTACACGCTTCTCGTCATGCCGACGGGCAACGCAGTCGTCAATCCGCACATCTTCGCGGACCTGCGTTACGACACCTTCAAGGATTTTGCGCCGGTAACGCTGCTTGCGACGGTGGAGAACGTCCTGGTGGTGCACCCGAGCGTCAACGCGAACAGCGTGCAGGAGCTGATCGCGCTGGCGAAGTCCAGTCCCGGCAAGCTCTCGTTCTCCTCGCCGGGCATCGGCAGCCAGGCGCACGTCGCCGGCGAGATGCTCAAGTCGATGGCCGGAGTGCAGATGCTGCACGTCCCCTACAAAGGGATGGCGCCCGCGATGAACGATCTTCTCGGTGGCCAGGTAAGCTTCATGCTCCTGTCCATGTCGTCGGCACTCAAGAATGTGCAGGCGGGCAAGCTACGCGCGCTCGGCGTGGCGAGCCTGAGGCGCTCCTCCGCAGCCCCCGATCTGCCGACCATCGCCGAGCAGGGCCTGCCGGGCTTCGAGGCAGTGTCGTGGTACGCGCTGATGGCACCGGCGGGAACACCGGGAGCGATCGTGCAGCGAATCTACGAAGAAGCGGCTCGCGCCCTGAGCGCGCCCGAGGTGCGCGAGCGGCTGCTCGGGCTTGGCGCCAATCCCGTCGGCAACACGCCGACGGAGCTTGCCGCGATGCTCAGGCGGGAGTACGCAACCTGGGGAGAATTCATCCGCAAGCAGGGCATCAAGGCACAGTAGCGGCGCCGGGCTTCGCGCTGCGGGAGCGCGCTGCTAGCCCCACACCTGGCGCGCGGTCTCGAGCATGACGTCGATCTTGCGCCACTGCTCGTCCTCGGTGAGCAGGTTCCCGGCGATTCCCGAGGCGAATCCGCACTGCGGACTCAGCGCGAGCTGCTCGAGCGGCGCGAAGCGCGCCGCATCGTCGATTCGCCGGCGCAGCTCCGGCACGCTCTCGACCGTTCCGACCTTGGTCGTGATGAGGCCCAGGACGATCGTCACGCCGCGCGGCACGAAGCGCAGCGGCTCGAAGCCGCCGGCGCGCTCGCTGTCGTACTCGAGCAGCAGCCGGTCGAAGGCAAGCCCGCCGAAGAGCGCCTCGGCGATCGCGTCGTAGCGGCCTTCGCGGTGCCACATGCTCGCCCGGTTGCCGCGGCAGACGTGCAGTCCGAAGGTCGCCCTTCCCTTGAGTCCCTCGATCACGGCATTGTCCGCCGCGATCGCGCGCCGCAGGTTGTGCATCGGATCCTCGCCGCGCGCGCGCATCCGCTCCAGGGTCGGGGGATCCACGTAGCCGGTATAGCTCGGCTCGTCGATCTGTACGTAGTCGCAGCCCGCCTCGACCAGCTGCGCGACCATCGTCTTCTGCACCTTCACGACGTCGGCGAGAAATTCATCGCGGCCGCGGTACACGGCGCGCGAGCCCTCGAGGTCGCACATCTGGGCGACCCGGTCCGGCCCCATCAGCGTGATCTTGGTTTTCCCGGCGGCAACCTGTTTCAGGAACCGCAACTCCTCGAGCGGAAAGCTTTGCACCAGTTCGAGCCGCGCCGTCGCCGGCGTGCGGTACGAAAGCACGGCGTCCTCTCCCCGGGAGAGCGCCCGTTCGCCGGGGCTGCGGTTGTCGGGATGGCGCCGGAATCCGTCCCACGAGATCTTCCACAGGTCCCAGCCCCGCACCTCGGAGAAGCTCACCTGCCAGTTGAGCCGCCGGTACTCGCCGTCGGTGACCACCGGCAGGCCGTGGCGGTCCTGACTGCGCACCACCGCGCGGATGGCGTCGTCCTCGGCCGCGCGCAGCTGCTCGGCCGTGCACTTGCCGAGTGCATGATCCAGGAACGCCTGCTTGAGCTCTTCCGGCCGCAGCAGGCTTCCGACATGATCGACGCGCATGACGCTACAATCATGCCACCAAAACCCGAGGGGAATGGCGATGAAAGCACTCGCTGCAGCGTTGACGGTGGCCGCCGTGTTTTTTGCCGGCTCGGCGGCGGCGCAGGAAAAGGTCGTTCTCGGCATGAGCGGCTGGACCGGGTTCCAGCCGATCAAGCTCGCCGAATACGCCGGCATCTTCAAGAAGAACGGCGTGGAGGTGGAGATCCGCTTCATTCCGCCGCAGCCGCGCTCGGCGGCGCTTGCCGCGGGAGCGCTCAACGCCGCGGCCACCACGGTCGATCAGCACATCGTGTGGACTTCGGCCGGCATCCCGACGGTGCAGGTCGCACTCATCGACAAGTCGAACGGCGGCGACGGCATCGCGGTGCGCAACAACATCCAGTCGATCCAGGAACTCAAGGGCAAGTCGGTGAACGTGGACGGCCCGGGAACGGTGCAGCACTTCATGCTTTCCTACATCCTGCAGAAGAACGGCCTCACCATCCAGGACGTCATCCGCGTCACGATGGGCGCCCAGCCCGCGGCGCAGGCGTTCGTCACGGGGCAGAACGACGCCGCGGTCACCTACGAGCCGTATCTTTCGACCGTGCGCGCCAATCCCGCGGCCGGCAAGATCCTGGTGACATCCAAGGACTATCCGGTGGTCATCGACGTGATCGTGTTCCGCAAGGACTTCCTCGCCAAGAACCCCAAGGCGGTCAAGGCGACGGTCGACAGCTTTTTCGAGGCGCTCGACATGCTCAGGCGCGAGCCGGCGAAAGCCTACGAGATGATGGGCAGCACGGTGAAGCAGAGCGGCGAGGCCTTCGCCAAGTCCGCCTCGTTCATCACCTGGACCGATCGCGCGGCCAACAAGGCGTACTACGCGAAAGAGCACGCGCCGTTCGTCGACTTCGCGGTGGGCGTGCTCAAGTTCAATCGCGTGATCAGCGTCGAGCCCAAGGCGAAGGACCTGATCGACCTGCGTTTCCTGTGATGCGCCCGATCGGCCGCTGACGCCCGCCTGCGCGGGCGTTGTTTTTTATGGAACCGCTCAAGCCCGTATCGCACCGTGCCCGCATCGCTCTCGGCGCGGGATTCTTCGTCCTGCTCCTCGCGCTGTGGGCGGCGCTCACCTTCGGCGGCGTGATTCCGCCGTTGTTCCTGAAGGATCCGGTCTACACGCTGGTCACCGGGTATAACCTGTTCGCCGAGTTCGGTTTCGCCCGCGACGTCGGGATTACCGTCTGGCGCGTGGTGGGCGGGTTCGTCATCGCCGCCATCGTCGGCGTTCCGCTCGGTATCGCGATGGGCGCCTACAAGCCGATCGAGGCGTTCTTCGAGCCCTTCGTCTCGTTCGCGCGGTACCTGCCCGCCTCGGCCTTCATTCCGCTGCTCATCCTGTGGGCCGGCGTCGGCGAGACCCAGAAGCTTTCCGTGATCTTCATCGGCTCGGTCTTCCAGATCGTCCTGATGGTCGCGGTGATCGTCGGCTCGACGCGGCGCGACCTGATCGAGGCCGCCTACACGCTGGGCGCCGATTCGACCGCGATCGTCAAGCGCGTGATGCTTCCGGGCGCCGCGCCGCAGATCGCCGAGACCCTGCGCCTGGTGCTCGGCTGGGCCTGGACCTACGTGATCGTCGCCGAACTGGTCGGCGCCGACAGCGGCATCGGCCACATGATCATGGACAGCCAGCGCCTGCTCGACACCGGACAGATGATCTTCGGCATTTTCTGCATCGGCGTGATCGGCCTGGTTTCCGATCTGCTGTTCAAGTGGATGAACCAGCGCGTGTACGCATGGGCTTTCTGAGGATCGAGGCGCTGACGCGGACCTTTCCGGGCGTACGCAACGGGAACCCGACACGCGCGCTCGAGCGCACCGACCTCGCGGTCGAGGACAACGATTTCATCACCCTGCTGGGGCCTTCGGGCTGCGGCAAGTCGACGCTGCTGCGGATCGTCGCGGGACTCGATTCGCCCACCACCGGGCGCGTGCTCCTCGACAGCCAGGCGGTGACGCGGCCCGGTCCCGACCGCGGCATGGTGTTCCAGTCCTACACGCTGTTTCCCTGGCTCACGGTGCGGGAGAACATCTGCTTCGGTTCGCGCGCGACGCCGGAAATCGCCGACGCGTACGTCCAGAAAGTGGACCTGCGCGGCTTCGAGAACCATTACCCGAAGATGCTTTCGGGCGGCATGCAGCAGAGAACCGCGCTCGCGCGGGCGCTCGCCAACGATCCCAAGATCCTGCTGCTCGACGAGCCGTTCGGTGCACTCGACAACCAGACCCGGGCGCTCATGCAGGAGCTGCTTCTGGGGATCTGGGAAGCCGACCGCAAGACGGTGCTCTTCGTCACGCACGACATCGACGAGGCGATCTTCATGTCCAACCGGGTGGCGGTGATGTCGGCGCGGCCCGGGCACATCAAGGCCGAGCTGAAGATCGATTTGCCGCACCCGCGCCACTACCGGATGAAGACGAGTCCGGAGTTCTCGCGCTACAAGGCGGAGCTCACGGAACACATCCGTGCCGAGTCGATCAAGGCGGCACAGATGGAGCATTAGAGCTAGGCGGGCGCACCTCGAGCCGACCCGCCGCTCAGATCGCGGCGCCCTTGCGCGCGAGGGCGGCCCCCGTGATGCCTCGCGCGATGAAGACCAGGAACGCGTGCGCGAGCTTGCCAAACGGCAGCCAGACGAACAGCAGTTCTGCGCTGAGCAGGTGGATCGCCAGCGGCAGCGGGTAGGCGGGCGCACCGGGAAGCGCAGCCGCGACGGGCGGCTGGTAGATCGCCGCCATGCCGGTGACGATCGGCAGCACCACGACGAACCAGCTGAAATAATCGTCGAATCCGCTCAGCAGCCGCCGCACCGGGTCGTTGAAGCGCTGGGCGAGCGCGATCACGAGCGTGACGAGCGTGGGCCCCACCGCGATATACATGACTGCCGCCGGCAGCGCCGGCCACGCCAGGCCGGTCAGGCGTTCGATGAACTGGATGTGCGGCAGGTAGGCGAACGCGATCAGCGCAAGCCCGATGTGATAGACGTAGGCGTTGAACGCGCTCAGCTGCTCGCGGCGCCGGAATTCCTCCCGCGGAATCATTTTTCCGAAGATGCCGCGCATCGCCCCCGCGAAGAGCCGCGTGCTGCGCGGCTCCGAGAGATCGGTCCGGCCTCCCAGCCGCGAGATCGCGGCGATGCGCCACGCGCTGCCCGCAATCATCACGAACAGCGAGAACGCGAGTGCCGGTCCGCGCGCAAACTCGAGCAGGTCCGTCGCACTCATTGCCGGCTCGCCGCAGCCGGCGCGGGCTCAAGATATTGCGCGACAAGCTCGGTCAGGCCGAGCACCGGCATCGTCATCCCGTATTGCTCGATCGCCTCCTCGAGCACGTTGCGGCAATTGGCGCACGCCGTCACCAGCGCTTCCGCGCCCGCCGCTTCCACCTGGCGCTTCTTGCATTCGAACGCGGCGAAACGGAGCTTTTCGGCACGGTGGATCGCGCTCACGCCGCCGCCGCCTCCGCAGCAGAAACTGGCCGCGCCGTGCGCCGGCATCTCGACGAAATTCCGGCTGACTCCGGCCATAAGCCGGTGCGGCACTTCGCCCAGCCCGCCGCGCCGCACGAGCTGGCAGGGATCGTGAAAGGTCAGCCGCCGCGCATCCTTGCCGCGCGTGCGCAGCCGGCCCTCGCGCGCGAGCTGGTCGAGCAGCTCGACGATCTGCACCACCTTGAAGGGAAAAGGACGGCCGAGAAGATTCGGCCCTTCCCAGCGCAGAGCCGAATAGGCATGGCCGCATTCGGGACTGATCACGTACTTGACCTTCAGCCGCTCGGCCGCCTCGACGACGCGCGCGAGGAGCGCGGCGGCCACGTCGCGCGAGCCGATCTGCACGCCGATGTTGGTCGCTTCGAAGCCGGCGCTTGGAATCGTCCAGCGCACCCCTGCCTGCCGAAAGATGCGCGCCAGCGCGCCGATGACTTCGGGAAATCCGAGAACCTCCATCGACGACAGGATCACCAGGTAGTCGGCGCCCTCGACGTCGACCGGGATTTCGAGGCCCGTCTCCTTCTCCTGGATCTCGATCTGCCGCCGGAGCGCCGCCCAGCGCACGTTCAAGGGGCTGCCGCTTTCGAGCGCGCGCTCCGCCGCCTGGTACAGGTCCTCCGGCGCATAGCCGGCCGCTGCCATCGCCTCGCGCGCGCGGCGCACGAGCCCTGCGATGTCGATTCCCATCGGGCACACGAGCGTGCAGCGGCCGCACAGGTTGCATGAGTCATACAGCAGCTCGCTCCATTGCTCGAGCTCCGCCGCGTCGAGCTGATCTGGAGCGAGTCCGAGCATCCGCGTCAGGGAGGAAAAAGGCGCCCGCTCGCGCCTGTATGCCTTGAGCATCGGCTGCAGCTTGTAGACCGGGGTGTAGCGCGGATCGCGCGTGACGAGGTAGAAGTGGCAGGCCTCGGCGCACTGGCCGCAATGCACGCACGCTTCGAGCTGGAAGGCGGCCCCGCGATCGGCCTGCGCAACGAACTCCGCCGACGCCTTCTGCGGATCCGGCGTCCGTCGCGACTGGAGAAGCGCTCGCGCGCGTTCGACGAAGGAATTCATGAATGCGACCCTGGCTCTCGCAGCCCACCTCACTTCCTGAACGGATTCTGGCAGGCGGCGGAAATGCGGTCTTGATATGCGTCAAGCGGTCGCGCACGCATGCGCGTGCGGAAACCGCGGGGCACGCGATCGTCGGCAATGCCGGATCAACGCTTCCCGTCGCTCTCCCGAGAAGCGAAACTCTGCATGGCGCGGCGCAGGAACTGCAGCCGCTCACGAACGCTGCGGCAGCCGCGGCAGATCGCGAAATGCGCGCGCAGGCGCGCCTGCTCTGCCGGCGGGAGTTCCCGGTCGAGACCCTCCGAGACGAGCTGCGTCACGTCCCTGCACGAAAGAGTCATCTTGCAAACCAGTTGCGGTCGAGGCAGAGCTGCAGCGCCATGCGCGCGCGGTGCAGCAGCACCCCGCAATGCGTCGGCGTGACGCCCAGCTCGTTACAGATTTCCGCCGTCTCGGCCCCCAGATGTTCGCGCAGCATGAAGACCCGCGCCGCCTTGGCAGGAAGCCGCGCCAGGCATCTCTCGAGCACCGCGAAAAACTGTTTCTGCGAAAGCGAACGGTCCGGGGTTTCCCAGGCGGCCGGGTGCTCCACCCAGTGACCATCCTGCCGGAAAAGGGCCTCGACGTCCGCGGCTTCGCCCTCCGCCTCCGCATCGAGCGTCGTTTCGCGGCTCGCGCGCCGGATCGCATCGAGGATCTTGTGTTTGAGAATTCCCGTCAGCCAGGTGCGCAGGCTCGAGCGTCCCGCGAAGCGCGCCTCCCCGGCAAGCGCCGCGAGCAGCGTGTCCTGAACGACGTCTTCGACCAGATCGGCGCCGCGCAGGTGCAAGGAGGCAAATCGGAGCAGATACGCGCGCTCGTTCTCCACCCGGGACCGGAATTCGCTCTGGACATGCATGAGGCAGGGCTGATTCTAGCGTCACGCCGCGCTTCGATTCCAGGTCGACCTGCATAGTCGCGCCAGGCGGCCTTTTCTTACAGCCCGGAACCCGTCGTAATAAAGCGGGCGCCGACCGTACGAATCGCGCAGGCCGGGCCCCCGCGTCCGGTGAAGACGAGGAGAACTCCATGTCGCATGCGACCGCGTCCCTGCCCGCTGTCCTGGCGCCGAGCGATGGGACACCCCCGCTGGAGGGGGCCGCGCGCCGTCGTGTCCTGGCGCCCATCAACGCGATTCTCGCTGCCTACCTCGTCGTCCTCATCGGGCTCGCCCTCGCCGCCTGGGCGATGGGCCACGGCTCCCTGGAGAGCGCGTTCGTCTTCGGCGCCTTCCTTGCCGCCAATGCCGCGCTGAGCGCGCTCGCCTGGCGGAACAGCCCGCCCGTGCGCGTCGAAATCGCGCGCCTCGCCGCGGGCGCCCTCCTCGCGCCTGCCGCGTACCTGCTGGCGGGCGACCCCTTCATGCGGTGGTGGCCCGCGTTCCTCATCCTGTGCCTGGGCGGCACGGTGCTGCTCAGCCTGCACAGCGGCAGCACGCGCTTCGCCCGCCCGCTGACCGCGTATTACGTCGCTCTCTACCTCGCCGCGGAGTTCCTCGCTCCGGCGCCGCACGACTGGTACATGGTGGCGATGAACGCGGGTGCGATCGCGTTCGTCGCGCTGCTCTTCGGCGAGGTGGTCGCCTTCCTCGGCGCGACGCTCGCGCGCGAGCGCGAACAGCGCGCGCAGCTCGCCGCCGAGAAGGCCCGCTCTGAAACCATGCTGCAGAAAGAGGCGGCCGACGCGCTGCGCGCGAGCGAGGCGCATTATCGCTCGCTGCTGGAGAACGCCTTCGACATCACGACGATCGTCGACCGCGACGGAACGTTCCTCTACGCGAGCGACAACTTCGAGCGCGAGCTGGGGTGGAAGAAGGGCGAGGTCCTGGGCACTCCGTACATGCCCCTGGTCCATCCCGAGGACCTGCCGCCGGTCATGGAAAAGCTCCAGTCGGCGCTTGCCGCGCCCGGCCGAGTGGTCTCGATGGAGGTCCGGGCGCATCACCGGGACGGCAGCTGGCGCTGGTTCGAGTCGGTGTGCAAATCGACCGCCGAAGGCACCCTGGTGGCGAGCTCGCGCAACATCACCGCGCGACGGCAGGCCGAGGGGGCGCTGCAACGCCTGAATTCGGAACTGGAGCAGCGCGTGGCCGAGCGCACCGCCGAGCTGCAGGCCTCGCTCGCCGAAACGCGCCGCCTGGCGGCGATCATCGAGGCGACCAGCGACTACGTCGGCATCGCCGACCTGCAGGGGCGCGGCGTCTACGTCAATCGCGCCGGCCAGCGCATGGTCGGCAAGCGCCGCGAGGACATGCAGGGCGCCGACGTCACGCGCTGCTACCCGGAGCGCGCGCTGCCGAAGGCCGGCGAGATGCTCGCCGCCGCGCTGCGGGGGGAGGTCTGGTCCGGCGAGCTTGCACTGCTGCACGCCGACGGGCACGAGATCCCGGTGTCCGAGGTCACCTTCGCGCTGCCCGGCGCCGACGGGCGGCCGCAGTACCTGGCGACGATCATCCGCGACATCTCCGAGCAGAAACGCGCCGAGGCCGAGCTGAAGCGCGCGAAAGACGCTGCCGAGGCCGCGCTCACCGAGCAGCGGCGCCTGACCGAGATCCTCGAGGCGACGAGCGACTTCGTCGGCATGGCCGACCCCACCGGTCGCGTGCTCTACATCAATCGCGCCGGCAAGGCGATGCTCGGGCTCGCTCCGACCGCAGACGTGCGCGCGCTCGGCTTCCAGAGGCTGTTCGATCCCGAGACCGAGGCGCGGATGTTCTCCGAGGGCGTCCCGACCGGCCTGCGCGATGGCGCGTGGATCACGGAGGTCGACTTCCTGCACGTCAGCGGGCGTCGCATCCCGACCTCGTTCGTCGGCCTGGTGCACAAGGGATCCGACGGCCGGCCGGAACTCCTTTCCTGCATCGCGCGCGACATCACGGAGCTGCGGCGAACGGAAAAGCAGCTGCGCCGCGCCAAAGACGCGGCCGAGGCAGCCAATCGGGCGAAGAGCGCGTTTCTCGCCAACATGAGCCACGAGATCCGCACGCCGATGAACGCAGTGGTCGGCATGACGAGCCTGTTGCTCGAGACGCCGCTCTCGCCGCGCCAGCGCGAATTCGTCGAGACCGTGCGCACGAGCGGAGATGCGCTGCTCACCATCATCAACGACATCCTCGACTTTTCCAAGATCGAGGCCGAAAAGCTCGACCTGGTGGAAAAGCCGTTCGACGTGCGCGAAGCGGTGGAGGCGGCGCTCGACCTGCTCGCCCCCAGGGCGAGCGAGAAGGGGCTGGAAATCGGCTATCTCATCGAGGACGGGGTGCCCGCGGGCGTTCTCGGCGACGTGACCCGGCTGCGCCAGATCCTGGTGAACCTGATCGGCAACGCGGTGAAGTTCACCGCCGCCGGCGAAGTCTTCGTGAGCGTGCGGGCGCGCCGGTCGGACGCCGGCGCGCGTCCGCTGGAGCTGCAGTTCTCGGTGCGCGATACCGGTGCCGGGATTCCGCCCGAGCGCATCGACCGGCTGTTCCGGCCCTTCAGCCAGCTCGACGCGTCGAACACGCGCGAATTCGGCGGCACCGGCCTCGGTCTCGCGATCAGCAAGCGGCTCGCGGAACTGATGGGCGGACGCATCTGGATCGAGAGCGAGGGCGTTCCTGGGCGCGGCGCGACGTTTCACTTCACGCTCGCGACCGAGGAGGTCGCAAGTCCCGCGCGCTCGCGCCGGGCGCAGCCCCTGCCCACCCTGCGCGGACGGAGACTGCTCGTCGTGGACGACAATGCCACCAATCGAAGGATCCTTTCGCTGCAGGCGCAAACCTGGGGCATGCTCGTCGCCGAGGCGGCCTCGCCCGGCGAGGCGCTGGCTCTCGTGCGCGGCGGCGCCGACTTCGACCTCGCGATCCTGGACATGCACATGCCCGAGCCGCACGGCGGATCGGTACACGGCCGAGAGGGTGTCGCGCTGGCGCAGGCGCTCTGCGCGCACAGTGGCGCCGCCCGCCTCCCCCTCGTGATGCTCACGTCGATCGGCGACGGACCCGACCCCGATGCGGAAGCGCTCGCGTGCTTCGCCGCCTACCTGTCGAAGCCGATCAAGCCGTCCCAGCTGCACGACGTGCTGGTACAGGTTCTCGCCGAAGGCTGCCACCACGCGCCCCCCGCGGACGATCCGGCGCCGATCGAGCAGCTCGCCGAGCGTCTGCCACTTCGCATCCTGGTGGCCGAAGACGTCCTGGTGAACCAGCGCTTCGCCCTGCTCGCGCTCGAGCGCATGGGCTATCGCGCCGATGTCGCCGCCAACGGGCTGGAAGTCCTCGCGGCGCTGCATCGCCAATGCTACGACGTGGTGCTGATGGACGTGCAGATGCCGGAATGCGACGGCCTGGAGGCGACGCGGCGGATCCGCGGCGAACTGCCCGCCGACCGCCAGCCGCAGATCGTGGCGATGACCGCAAACGCGATGCAGGGCGACCGCGAGCTGTGCCTGCAGGCAGGGATGGACGACTACATCAGCAAGCCGGTCTACCTCGAGGAGCTGCGCGCTGCGCTCGAGCGCGCGGGCGAGCGAAGCCGCTCCGCGAGCCCGGCAGCCCACTGCAGAACGGCGGTACTCGACCCCAGGACGCTGGCGGAACTGCGCCGCCGTCCGGACGCCCTCGACCTCGTCGCGCTCTACCTGTCGGATGCGGCGCGCATTGTCGCGGACCTGAAGCGCGCCGCCGGGGCGCACGACCGCACGGCGCTCGCGCAATCGGCGCACGCGCTCAAGGGCGCGAGCGCCTATGTCGGCGCGCAGCGCCTGGTCGTCCTGTGCCGCGAGATCGAGCGCGAGGCCCGAGCCGGTTCGCTCGAGGGGGTGGCGCAGCGCATCGTGGATGCGGAGTTCGAATTCCGGTGCGTGCAGGAAGCGCTCGACCAGAGTCACGCCGCCTGAAGGAGATCCCATGACGAAAGCGCAAACCATCCTCGCCGTCGACGACACCCCGCTCAACCTGCGCGTGCTTGCGGGAATTCTCGAACCGCACTATCGGGTCCTGACCGCGTCCAGCGGCGCGCGGGCGCTGGAGATTGCAGGCTCCGACCGCCCCGATCTCGCGCTGCTCGACGTGATGATGCCGGCGATGGACGGCTTCGAAGTCTGCCAGCGGCTCAAGGCCGATCCCCGAACGCGCGCCGTTCCGGTGATCTTCGTGACTTCGCTGGGCGAAGTCGAAGACGAACAGCGCGGATTCGACCTGGGCGCCGTCGATTACGTGCTCAAGCCGGTGCGCGCGCCGATCGTGCTGGCCCGGGTCCGCGCGCACCTCGCTCTTGCGAACCAGAACCTCGAACTCGAGCGCAAGGTCGCCGAGCGCACCGCGGAACTGAACGAAACCCGGCTGGAGATCATCCGCCGTCTCGGCCGCGCCGCGGAGTACAAGGATAACGAGACCGGCATGCATGTCGTGCGCATGAGCTGCTACGCGCGCGCCGTCGCGCGCGCCGCCGGCCTGCCCGCCGGGCACGCCGAAACCATCCTGCACGCGGCGCCGATGCACGACATCGGCAAGATCGGAATTCCCGACCGAATCCTGCTCAAACCGGGGGCACTCGACGACGACGAATGGAGAATCAT
The DNA here is from genome assembly GCA_964638135.1 of uncultured Enterobacteriaceae bacterium. Classification (GTDB taxonomy): domain Bacteria; phylum Pseudomonadota; class Gammaproteobacteria; order Burkholderiales; family SG8-39; genus 2-02-FULL-66-14. Next base: position 35,139 of record CAZXAR010000002.1, read on the forward strand.
GAAACGCCACCCCCAGATCGGCGCCGGCATCCTGGGCCGGCATCGCTCGCCGCTGCTCGAGATGGCTCGCGTGGTGGCGCTCACGCACCACGAGAAATGGGACGGCAGCGGCTACCCGCGCGGGCGGCGTGGCGAGGACATTCCCATCGAAGGTCGCATCGTCGCGCTCGCCGATGTGTTCGACGCGCTCACGACCGAACGTCCGTACAAGAAAGCCTGGCCGGTCGAAAAGGCGCTCGAACTGATCCGGCGCGAGCGCGGTGGGCACTTCGACCCGTCGCTCGTCGCCGCCTTTTTCAGCGCGCTCCCGGAGATTCTTCGGATCCGCGAGCAGTATGGCGAGGACGGCTCCGAATTCGTGGCACGAAAGATGGCCTAGGGTCGTGGGCCTCGGGCCCGCCTAGCGCCCCCGCCGATCAGCCGGCGAAGTTCGGACAAGGGGCGGCAATTGAGCACGTCTTTCTTTTCCAGCCAGCCGCGGCGCGCCTGGCCGATGCCGTGTTCGAGCACGTCGAACCCCTCCGCCGCATGGGCGTCCGAGTTGATGCTCACGAGAGCACCTTCGTCCTTCGCCATCCGGCAGTGCACGTCGGTGAGATCGAGCCGGTGCGGATGCGCGTTGAGTTCGAGGGCAACGCCCTGCGCGCGTGCCTTGCGGATCACGGCCTGCATGTCCACTTCGTACGGTTCGCGCGCGCCGATCAGCCGCCCCGAGGGGTGCGCGAGCAGGCGCACGTGCGGGTTCTCGAGCGCGCGCAGGACGCGCTCCGTCTGGCGCGCGCGCGGCAGATTGAACCTGCTGTGTACCGCGGCGACCACGAGATCGAGCTTCGCAAGAATCGAGTCGGGCAGATCGAGCGCGCCATCGTCGAGGATATCGACCTCGATCCCTTTGAGCAGGGTGATGCCCTGCAGCTCGCCGTTGAGACGGTCGATCTCGTCCGCCTGCTTGGCGAGCCGCGCGGCGTCGAGCCCGTGCACCATTGCCTGGCGCTGCGAGTGGTCGGTGATCGCGAGGTACTGCAGCTTGCGCGCCTTGGCGGCAAGCGCCATCTCGCGCACGCTGGCGCGGCCATCAGTCGCCTTGGTATGCGCATGCAGATCGCCCCGCAGATCGGCTCGCTCCACCAGCCGCGGCAGCTCGTCCCGGCGCGCCGCCTCGATCTCGCCCCGGTCCTCGCGCAATTCGGGCGGGATCCATGGCAGCTTCACGCTGGCGTATACCGATTCCTCGCTCGTGCCCGCGATTCGCTTGCCGCCACGAAACACGCCGTATTCATTGACCTTGAGCCCCGCATCCTGCGCCAGCCGCCGGATCGCGATGTTGTGGGCCTTGGCGCCGGTGAAGTAATGGAGCGCGGCGCCGAGACTCTCGGGCGGCACGACGCGCAGGTCTGCCTGAATGCCGGAGGCAAGGCGCACGCTCGCCTTGGTCGGCCCGCTCGCGATCACTTCCTTCACCTCGGCGTAGCCCGCAAAGCGCGCGATCACAGGCTCGGCGCGCGATGCGGTGGCAAGAAAGTCCAGGTCGCCGACGGTTTCCTTGCGCCGCCGGTAGCTGCCAGCAATGACTACTTCTTCCACGCCGGGCGTGCGGCGCAGGTACTGGGCGTACGGTTCCGCATACTGCGCGGCCACCGCAAGTTGGAAGCGTTGCACCTTGCTCAGGTGCGCCGACACCGCCGCCAGCACTTTTGCCTCGCTCTTTTCGCCGAAGCCGGGCAGCGCCCGAAGCCGCCCCTCGCGCGCAACGCGCTGCAAGTCGGCAAGCGAGCCGACCTTCAGCGCATCGTAAAGTGCGCGCACCCGCGTGGGTCCCAGTCCCGGAAGCTTGAGCAGCTCGGTGATGCCCGCGGGCATTTCCCGGCGCAGTTTCTCGAGCAATGCGCAGGTGCCGCGCGCCGCGACTTCGCGGATCTTTGCCGAAAGATCCGCGCCGATGCCAGGAAGCTTGGGCAGTTCCTCCCCCTCGGCAAGCTTTGCCGCGACGTCGATGCGGAGTTCCAGCAGAATGCGCGCCGCATTGCGATAGGCGCGAATCCGGAACGGGTTCGCGCTCTGCAACTCGAGCCGGTCGGCGATCTCGTCGAACGCCGCCGCGATGTCGGCATTGTGCACGGGCATTTTTCACCCCGCTGCGGCTGCCTCAGACATTCCCCGGCCCCTTCCCTGTCGGGGAATTCTAGCGCCTGTCGCATGGAAGTCAGCCGATCGCGGGCGACGGCGCACGCAGTTGACGGGGATCAAGCGGGCTCGGCTGCCAAGTGCTAGGCTGCGCTTGCATACGCATCCCGCAAGAATGGGATCGGCTCGTCGTGCAAGTCCCGCTCCAGATCACCTACCACGGCATTCCCCGCTCGGAGGCGCTCGACGCGCGCATTCGCGACAAGGCTGAGAAGCTCGAAGAGTTCCACCCCCGGATCACGAGCTGCCGGGTTGTCGTCGAGGAGCGCGACCGGCACCATCACCAGGGCAGGCAGTTCACCGTGAGCATCGATGCGCGCGTGCCCGGCCGCGAGGTCTTTCCGCCTTTCGAGCGGCTCGCCGTGGGCACGGCGGTGCAGTTCATCGAGGACCTCGCGAGCGAAGGCCGGCAGGCGAAGCGGGTGAGCGCGGGCAAGCACGCGGGGCCCGGCTGAGCTTCGGTTTGCATTACTGCGAGCCCTGAAGGAGCCGCGTTGATCTTCCGCGACCGCCTCGATGCAGCGCGGCACCTCGCGAAAGCGCTCGCGCAGTACCGCGGCAGGAATCCCCTGGTGCTCGCGATTCCGCGCGGCGCGGTGCCGATGGGAAGGGTGCTTGCCGATGCCCTCGAAGGCGAGCTGGACGTGGTCCTGGTGAGAAAACTGCGCGCTCCCGGAAGCCCTGAATTTGCGGTCGGGGCGATCGACGAAAGCGGCTGGGCCTATGTGGCCGATTACGCTGCCGAGGCAGGCGCCGACGAAGCGTATCTCGCGCGCGAGAAGCAGATCCAGCTGGAGACCTTGCGCCGCCGCCGCGCGCAGTACACGCCGGCGCGAGCGCCGGCCGATCCCGCAGGGCGAATCGCGATCGTGATCGATGACGGCCTCGCCACCGGCGCAACGATGATCGCGGCGCTGCATGCGGTGCGCGCGAAGAAGCCGGCGCGCCTGATCTGCGCCGTCCCGGTCGCCGCCGCCGACAGCCTCGCAATCGTCTCCCCGCACGCCGACGAAGTCGTGTGCCTGGAAACGCCGGCCCGCTTCCACGCCGTCGGCCAGTTCTACCGCGATTTCCACCAGGTCGAGGACGACGAGGTGGCGGCGCTGCTCGCGCCAGGCGAGCACATTCGCGCCGGCCGCGCGGGCTGATGGCGCGCGCCGCGGGGGAGCGGAAGGAGTAACCGGCTGCGCATCACACGGGTCGGCGTCGACGAGGCGCTTGCGACTCTGAGAAGCGGCAAGGACGGGCTTTCCGCCGACGAAGCGAAGCGTCGCCTGGCCGAATACGGCTCGAACCGGCTCCAGGCGCTCGAGCGCGCCCCGCTCTGGCTTCGGTTCGGGCGCCACTTCACGCACTTTTTTGCTCTCATTCTGTGGGCCGCGGCCGCCCTGGCGTGGATCGCAGAATGGCGCATTCCCGGACAGGGAATGGGCGTGCTCGCGGCCGCCATCGTCGCAGTGATCGCGGTGAACGGTGCTTTCTCGTTCTGGCAGGAATATCGCGCCGAGCGCGCGATGGCTGCACTGCAGAAGCTGCTACCCCATCAGACGACCGTGCTGCGCGACGGCAACGCGATCCGGCTGGGTGTCGAGATGCTGGTGCCCGGGGACGTGATCCTGGTGGAGGAAGGCGAGGACGTACCTGCCGACTGCCGGCTGATCGAGGCGTACGGATTGCGGGCGAACCTTGCCACCGTGACCGGCGAGGCGCTGCCCGCGGAGCGCGTCGCCGAGACGACCGAGGAGGACCATCCGCTGCGCGCGCGAAACGTGCTCCTCGCGGGCACCGCCGTCGTCGCGGGCGAAGGACGCGCGGTGATCTACGCCACCGGCATGCGCACCGAGTTCGGACGCATCGCGCGCCTGGCGCAGGCCGTGGAGGAAGTCCGCACCCCGCTGCAGCGCGAGATCGCACGCGTGTCGCGCCTGGTGGCGGTTCTCGCGACCGGGCTCGGCGTCGCGTTCTTTGCCATCGGACAGATTCTCGGACTGCAATTCGGCGAAAGCTTCCTGTTCGGGGTCGGCATCATTGTCGCGAACGTGCCCGAAGGCCTGCTGCCCACGGTCACGCTCGCGCTGGCGATGGCCACGCAGCGCATGGCCGGGAGGAACGTCCTGGTGCGCCATCTGCCCGCTGTCGAGGCGCTCGGCTCGGCCACCGTGATCGTCACCGACAAGACCGGCACGCTCACCGAGAACGCGATGCGCGCGAGCACCGCCGTGTTCGCTGGCGGGGCAGTAAAAATCGAGGCGATGCCTTCGTCGGAAGCGCGCGAGCACGCCGCGTTCTTCGAAGTCGCTCGCCATTGTCACAGCCTCCACCCGGTGGCCGACCACGGCAACACGGTCCAGCTCGGTGATCCGATGGAAGCGGCGCTCGTCGCGATGGCCGAGCGCGCGGGATTGTGCGGGCCGCGGCTCGAGCGGATCGACGAGCTGCCGTTCGACGGCGGGCGCAAGCGCATGTCCACGCTGCATCGCTCCCCGCACGGCCGGATTCTTTACTGCAAGGGTGCGCTCGAGACGGTGCTGCCGCTCTGCGTGCTGGATGAGCGCGAGCGCCGGCGCTTCCTCGCCGCGGAGCGCGCCATCGCCGGGCGGGGAGAGCGTGTCCTCGCGCTCGCCTGGCGCGTCGTGCCGGAAGGGCTTGCGCGCGAGCGCTGGGAGGAGGATCTGGTGCTCGCGGGACTGGTCGGGCTCGAAGATCCGCCGCGGCCCGAAGTGCCGGCCGCGGTACGCACCTGCCGCGAGGCCGGCATCCGCGTGATCATGATCACCGGCGATCATCCGCGCACGGCGCTCGCGGTGGCACGCGCGATCGGCCTCGTGGGAGGAACCTCGCCGCGCGTCGTGACCGGCGAGGAGCTCGCACACCTTTCGGACACGCAGCTCCAGCTCGCGCTCGATGCGCCCGAAATCCTGTTCGCGCGCGCAAGCGCCGAGCAGAAGCTCCGGGTGGTCGAAGCACTGCGTTCCAAGGGCCACGTGGTGGCGGTGACCGGCGACGGGGTGAACGACGCCCCCGCGCTGCGCCGCGCGGACATCGGCGTCGCCATGGGCCGCGTCGGTACCGACGTCGCGCGCGAGTCGGCCGACATCGTGCTGCTCGACGACAACTTCGCCTCGATCGTGGCGGCGATCGAGGAAGGGCGCGCGGTGTACGAAAACATCCGCAAATTCCTCACTTACATTCTGACTTCCAACGTGCCGGAGATCGTGCCGTACCTCGCGTTCGTGCTGGCGCGCATTCCGCTTCCGCTCACCGTGATCCAGATCCTCGCGGTCGATCTGGGTACCGACATGGTGCCTGCGCTCGCGCTCGGCGCCGAGCGGCCGGCGCCCGGCGTGATGCAAAAGCCGCCGCGTGCGCGCGCCGAGCGGCTGCTCGCCTGGCCGCTGCTCGCGCGGGCCTATCTGTGGCTCGGGCCGCTCGAGGCCGTCGCAGCGATGGCGGCGTATTTCTTCGTGCTCTGGCGCGGCGGCTGGCAGTACGGCGAGCCGCTCGCGGCGAGCGAGCCGCTCTATCTCGAGGCGACCGCGGCGTGCCTGGCAGCGATCGTCGTGATGCAGGTGGTGAACGTTTTCCTGTGCCGCGATCCCGAGCGCAGCGCGTTCGCCTTTGGACTCGGCACGAACCGGCTGCTTCTGGCCGGCGTCGGACTCGAGCTGGCGCTGATCGCCGCGATCCTGTACACGCCGCCCGGACAGGCGGTTTTCGGCACCACGCCGCTCGCTGCCGAAACCTGGCTTTTCATGCTGCCGTTCGCGGTTGCGATGCTCGCGCTCGAAGAGGCGCGCAAGTTCGCCGTGCGCCGCCGGCCCGCGATTGACCATGATCAAGAACGCCGCCCGCCGCTCCGCTAGATTTCCGCGCATGACGCTCACCCGCAGACAGATCGCGAAACTCGAGCGCGCGATCACCGCGCGGCGCAAGGCGCTGCTTGCCGAGATCGGCACCGATGTCGCCCGCGCGAGGGATGAATCCTTCGGCGCGATTGCCGGACCGGTAGTCGATTCCGCGGACGAGGCCTTCGCGCACCTGCTCTCCGACCTGGACCACGCCGAGATCTCGCGCGACCTGAACGAAGCGCGCGAACTCGAAGCGGCCCAAGCGCGGCTCGAGGACGGCACCTTCGGGCGCTGCGCCGATTGCGGGCTCGAGATCGGGCTCGCACGCCTGCGGGCGAACCCGGCCGCGCTGCGCTGCGTCGAATGCCAGCGCATGCATGAAAAGACGTTTGCCCACCCGGGCGAGCCGAAGCTCTAGCCGCCTCTGCTACGCGCGGTCCGAGGCCGACGTGCGCCGCTCGGCGGTCTCCTTCTTGTATTCGCGGGAAATCATCGTCGCAAGCCCCGACAGCTCCTCGGCAAGGAGCGTCACGATGTCATCGGCCGAGACGATTCCGATCAGCTTCCCCTCTTTGTCCACTACCGGCAGCCGGCGAACGCCTTTCATGCGCATGACCGCCACCGTTTCGGCGACCCCCGCGCTTTCGCTCACTTCGATGACTTCCTTGGCCGCCACGTCGCCGGCCCGGATCACGTCCGGATCGAGGCCAAGCGCGGTCACCGCCACCGCGATGTCGCGATCGGTGAGCAGGCTGCAGGGCTTGCGCTCGCCGCCCTGCTCGTCCACGAGCACCACGCACCCGACGTGGTACTCGCGCATGAGCCGGGCGGCGGCCCGCACCGTGATGTCGCGCTTTGCGATCACGACCTCGCGGGTGCAGATCTCGCCGATCGGCATGACGATGGCTACGGCAGCTTCACCGCCTGGATGTCGGCCTTGACACCGAACCCCAGCGTTTTCACGAACGAAACGTGGTGGCCGCGGGTCGTGATGTTGTCGTCGTGCGCCGCGAAGCCCACGTTGTAGACGCCGCCGTCCTTCAGCGCCTTGTCGTCGTCGTTCGCCAGGCCGAGCGGACGAACGATGACCACCGTCCACACCCCGTCCTTCCACGCGCCGGTTGCCTTGTTGTCGGCGGCCGAGCCGGTCGCGTCCGCGGGCTGCAGGTAGTAGCGCGGCAGCATGTCGCCCTCCTTCCACCCGGCATTCGGATCGAACGCAACCCCGTTCACACCCTTGATCAGGTAATTGTCCTTCTTGCCGACCTGATCGACGGTTACCGCGCGGGCGCCGAACTTGCCCGCGTCGAACATGTAGCGGGGCTGCTTCGTCTTGTCGTCCATGTTCGAAGCAAAGTGATTCTTGCCGGAGTCGAAGTTGCGAAATTCGAGCACGTAGCCGTCATCGGCTCCACCGACCGGATTGCTGCGATTGGCACGCCACTGGATGAGATCGGCAAAACCGCCTTCCGCCTTGACCTTGGCGATCTCCTCGGGCGACTTGGCAGTCCTCCAGTCCGACGGATTGCTGCGCGATGCCGGCAGGTACTTGCGGATGTCGTTCTTCTTGATCGCCTTCTGCGCATCTTCCTTCGAGGCGACCCCCGGCATGTCCCGCTCGCCGTCGTGGCAGGTAAGCCAGCAGCCCTGCTTCGCGAATCCGGGCACCTTGCCATCATCGATCATCAGCGACATGCGGTCTTCGTAGATTCCCGGCTGTTTTCCTTCCTGCACCACCTTGTCGAGCTTGGGGAAACCGTGGACTTTCCATTCCTTGCCGTCAAACCGGTAATACGGGTATTCGGTCCCCGCGGCCTTCCCGGCGGTCGGCCACTGCAGGCGGAAGTAGGCGTTCTTCGCGTCGTAGGCGACCTGCACCTTGAGATCGAGCGCGCCGGGCTTGCCCTTCACCGGCATCGGCTCGAGCGGCCCGCCCTTGACGATCTTGTCGCCCATCGCCTTTTCCTTGCCTGCGTGGCAGGCAGTGCACGCGACGTCGCCCTTTAACGCGCCGGCCCCCGGGTGCTTGTCGGAACGCAGCCATTCGTACGAAGACTGGCCCGGATAGAACAGGCCGATCGTCGTGACCGGGATCTTCGACCAATCGATGGCGGCGGGATCGGCTCCCCCCGCGGTACCGGCGACGAGCATACCCAGACCCAAGACCAGCGCAGACTTTTTCATGACGCTCCTCTGGACACAGTTGTAATGGAATGCAACAGATTCTGGGGGGCGCCACGGCCGCCGTCTTGACGCAGGTCAGACCCCTTCCACTTTCCCGGGGGGAGATGCCGTTTCCAACTCCGGCCGGCTCAGGACGGCCGGACCAAGTCGGCGATTACGGCATTGAGGAAGCGCCCGGCCTCGCCGCCGGTTGCGGCGCGGTGATCGAACGTGAGCGAGAGCGGCAGCAGGCGGCGCGCGGCGATGTGCCCGTCGGCGGTGACCACCGCGCGCGGCTCGAGGCGCCCGGCGCCGAGGATCGCGATCGCGGGCGGCACTACGATCGGCGAGGCGTAGCGCCCGGCGATCGAGCCGTAGTTGGAAAGCGTGATCGTCGCCCCGCGCAGGGCGGCCGGTGCGAGGGCTCTTTCACGCGTCTGGCGGGCAAGATCATCGAGCGCGCACGCAAGGTCCGCCAGGTCCCGTTTCTCGCAGTCGCGCAGCACCGGAACGATCAGGCCGTCGGGCGTGTCCACCGCGATCCCGACATGCACCGCCTCGAATGTGCGCCGCGAATTGGTGTGCTTGTCGTACCAGGCGTTGAGGCCAGGTTCGGCGCGGCATCCCGCAACGAGCGCCCGCGCGAGCCGCGGCATGAGCGCACTGCCGGTCTCCCAGGCTTCGACATCGGCGTCGTCCATGATCGTCACCGAAGCGACTTCGGCGTGCGCGAGCGCCATGTTGCGGGCCATCGCCCGCCGCGTGCCGCGCAGGGGTGTGGGCGCATCTGCTGCCGTGCCTGCACCTGCGGCGCGCTCCACGTCCTCGGCGGTGACGAGGCCGTTGGCGCCGGTCGGGGCGACGCTCGCGAGATCGACGTTGCGCTGCCTCGCGAGCGCACGTACGGCCGGCGTTGCCTTGACCTCTGCGGCCGCGCCCGCGCGCGGCGGCGCGCGCACCGCTGGCGCGGTGCCGGCTGGCGCGATCTCGCCTACGACAGTGCCGCTATCCGGCTCGTGCCCCTCGAAGCCGATGAGGGGCGCGCCCACATGCACCACTTCGCCCGGCTTGCCGAAGAGCTTTTCGACGCGACCGGAAAACGGCGCCGGGATCTCCACGATCGCCTTGTCGGTTTCCACCGAAACCATCGTGCGATCTGCCGCGACCGTTTCCCCCGGCACGACGTGCCATTGCACGATCTCGGCCTCCTGCAGCCCCTCGCCAAGATCGGGCAGGGTGAAGATCCGCACCTTCGGTCGTTCCGCAATCAGGAATACTGCATCGTCTCGCGCGCCGCCGCGACGATGCGGCGCGTGTCGGGAATGTAGCGCGATTCGAGCCGCGCAAGCGGCGTCACCGTGTCCCACCCGGTGACGCGCTGCACCGGGGCGAGCAGCGAGAGCAGCCCGTGTTCGGCCAGGCCCGCAGCGACTTCGGAGGCGAAACTGCAGGTACGCGGCGCCTCCGTGATTACGACGCAGCGCCCGGTCTTGCCGACCGAGGCGAGAATCGTGTCCAGATCGAGCGGCTTGAGCGTCGCCACGTCGATCACTTCGGCAGACACGCCTTCCGCGGCGAGTTCGTCCGCGGCGGCGAGCGCCTCCTGCACCATGGCGCCCCAGGCGACGAGCGTCACATCGCTCCCCTCGCGCAGCACGAACGAGGTGTCGAGCGGCAGCGGTTCCCCCGTATCGTCGATTTCCTCCTTGTAGCGCCGGTAGAGCCGCGAGGGCTCGAGGAACACCACCGGATCCGGATCGGCGATCGAAGCAAGCAGCAGCCCATAGGCGCGGCGCGGCGAGGAGGGGTACACGACGCGGATGCCGGGGATATGAGCAAACATCGCCTCGGGACTTTCGGAATGATGCTCGGGCGCGCGGATGCCCGCGCCGCAGGGCGTTCGCAGCACCATCGGGCAGGCAAGGTGCCCCTGCGTGCGGTGGCGGAGCCGCCCGGCGTGATTGAGGATCTGGTCGATCGTAACGTAGGCGAAGCCGGCGAACTGCACTTCGGCCACCGGGCGCATGCCCTCGGCCGCCATGCCGATCGCCATTCCCGCGATGAGCGCCTCGGAAAGCGGGGTGTCCACCACGCGCTCGGCGCCGAAGCGCTCGAGCAGGCCGGCGGTGGCGCGAAATACCCCGCCGTTTACGCCCACGTCTTCCCCCAGCACCGTCACCCGCGGATCGTCCTCCATCGCGCGCGCGAGCGCGAGGTTGACCGCTTCAACCAGCGTGCAGTTCGGCATGGCGCTGTCCCGTTTCTTCGAACGTCCCCGCCGCGGCCTCGCGCTGCCACTCGTACGCATGCGGCAGGTGCGCGTACAGGTGCCGGAACATCTGATCCGTGGCGGGCGGGGGCGTGTCGAGATATGCCTTCACCGCGGCCTGCACCGTCTCATTCACCTCGCGGTGCAGCGCTTCTTCCTGCGGCTTCGACCAGGCGCCGTTCTCTGCAAGCCAGTTGCGCAGCCGGAGGATCGGTTCGTGCTTCCAGCGCTCGGCAAGCTCCTCGGCGCTGCGGTAGCGCGAGGCGTCGTCGGCGGTGGTGTGATCGCTCAGCCGGTAAGTGAGCGCCTCGAGGAGCGTGGGCCCCTCGCCCGCCCGCGCGCGTTCGAGCGCGCGTCCCACCGCATCGTGCACCGCAATCACGTCGTTGCCGTCGAGCTGCTCGCACTCGATACCGGCGGCGATGCCCTTCTGCGCAAGCGTTTGCGCCGCGCTCTGCATCCTGCGCGGCACCGAGATCGCGTACTGGTTGTTGACGATGACCGCGACCATCGGCAGTTTCCACGTCCCGGCGGCGTTGAGCGCCTCGTAGAAGTCGCCCTTGGAGGTCGCACCGTCGCCGCAGATCGCGAGCGCGACACGCGGCTCCCTGCGCACCTTCATCGCGTAGGCGACGCCCGCTGCGTGCGGCAACTGCAGCGCGATCGGCACGCAGAACGGGAAATCGCGCGGCGACTCGGGAAACACGTTGCCGCGCTCGTCGCCGCCCCAGTAGAGAAACACCCGGTGCGGCGAGACCCCGCGCAGGAACAGGATGCCGCTTTCGCGGTAGCTCGGCAGGACGACGTCGTCTCTTGCGAGCACCGCGCCGATTCCGGCATCGATCGCTTCCTTTCCAAGCGTCGAGGCGTAGGTCCCGATCTGGCCGGTGCGCTGCAGCGCGATCGCCTTGGCATCGAGCGCGCGCATCAACACCATGGCGCGGTAATCGGGAACCAGGGCCCGCGGATCGCGGGCGAATTCGGGTAACGATCCCTCCACCTTCCCCAGGTGGTCGAGGTACCGGGTGTACCGGATCTCGAAGCGGGCAACGACAGTCATCGGCGCCCCCTTTCCAGTAGCTGCTCGGCCCTCGTGAGGCCGGCAGAGTTAGCCATTCGACCGGAGAATCCGCAAAAAGATTCACGCCCAACCCGCATCACGGAAAGGGGATCTTTCGCGGCCGGATTTCGCCGCAGAACCCCGGCCGTTCTCTGTACTCTAATGTATTGAAACGACATTCATTTGAGTCTTGCGGCGCATGTCCAACCTGCACACATTGCACCAACGCCCGGAGCGCAGTGCGCGCATCGTCGGTGCGGCGAGCAGCTGGGGGGCGGGCGACCGAGGGTGCGAGGCGGGCCCGGCGGCACTGCAACAGCACGGGCTGGCGCCCCGGCTGCAGGCAAGGGGCACAAGAATTTCCTGGGACGTGACGCTGGAACCGGCGGCCGGTGCCGATGAATCATCGGCCACGACCGTGGTGGCCGAATTCTGCCGCCGGCTCGCCCGCGAAGTGACGCGGGTCGCCTCGGCAGGTGATCTTGCTGTAGTGATCGGCGGCGATCATTCCTGCGCGATCGGGACCTGGAACGCGCTGCGCGATGCGCTTCGCGGCAGCCTCGGCCTGATCTGGGTGGACGCCCACCTGGATGCGCATACTCCGGAGACGAGCCCGAGCGGCGCCTTGCACGGCATGCCGCTTGCGTGTCTGCTCGGCTACGGCGAGCCTTCGCTCGCGCAGTTTTCCGGCGCGCAGCCCGCTCTGCTCCCAGCGCACGTGTGCGTGATCGGCGCGCGCGATCACGAAAAGGAAGAGGCTGCGCTGCTGCAACGGCTCGGGGTGCGGGTCTTCGGCATGGAGGAAATTGCCCGCAAGGGGCTCGGCGCGGTGCTGTTCGAAGCGCTGCAGATCGTACAGCACGGTACCGCGGGCTTTGGCATCACCATCGACCTCGACGCGATCGACCCGCGGGACGCGCCCGCTGTCTCGACCCCGGCACCCGGAGGCATCCGCGGCAACGAGCTCGCCGACGCGCTGCGGCTCATACAGGGAAATCCACGCCTTGCCGCAATCGAGCTTGCCGAATTCAACCCGGCGCTCGATCGGGACGGCAGAACGGCGCGTCTTGCGACCGAGCTGCTGGCAGCGCTCGTCACTCCCCTTCCCGCCGCCATCGCGCTCACGCGGCGCTACTGCGCGCACAATTACGACGCCGCACCCGTGGTGTTCGTCAGAGGCGAAGGCGCCTGGCTGTGGGACGAGCGCGGCAACCGGTATCTCGACATGCTGAGCGCGTACTCGGCGGTGAGCCATGGTCACGCGCATCCCCGGCTCCTGCGCGCGCTCACCGAACAGGCGCACAAGGTCGCCGTGTTCTCGCGCAACTTCCACAGCGACAAGCTCGGCAAACTCGCGCGCAGGCTCTGCCAGCTTACCGGCCAGAAGATGATGCTGCCGATGAACACGGGCGCCGAGGCGGTGGAAACCGCGATCAAGGCGGCGCGCAAGTGGGCCTATACGGTCAAGGGCGTGCCGCGCGACCGCGCCGCGATCATCGCCTGCGAAGGAAACTTCCACGGCCGCACCACCACCATCGTGGGACTGTCCTCGATCGCACGGTACAAGGAAGGCTTCGGGCCGTTTGCGCCGGGCTGCACGCGGATTCCCTACGGCGACGCCGCGGCGCTCGAGCGGGCGATCACGCCGCACACGGCGGCGTTCCTCGTCGAGCCGCTCCAGGGCGAAGGCGGCATCATCGTTCCGCCGGCGGGCTATCTTGCCGAGTGCGCGCGGATCTGCGCGCGCCACCGGGTGCTCCTCGTCTGCGACGAAATCCAGACCGGGCTCGGGCGCACCGGAAAGTTTCTCGCGAGCGAGCATGAAGGCGTGGTGCCCGACGGTCTCACCCTTGGCAAGGCGCTCGGCGGCGGACTGCTTCCGGTGTCCGCCTTCCTCGCCTCGCGCGAAGTGATGCGGGTTTTCGGCCCCGGCGAGCACGGCAGCACGTTCGGCGGCAATCCACTCGCCTGCGCGGTCGCGCTCGAAGCGCTCGATGTGCTCCGCGACGAAAAACTCGTCGAGCGATCGGCCGAGCTGGGCGCCTATCTGCTGAAGGAACTGAGGCGCATCGAAAGCCCGCTCATACGCGAGGTGCGCGGCAAGGGACTGCTGATCGGGATGGAGATCGACCCGAGGGTCGCGAGCGCCAAGGCCGTATGCGACCGGCTGCTGGAGCATGGCGTGGTCACCAAGGAAACCCGCGAAACGGTGTTGCGCTTCGCGCCGCCGCTGGTGGTCACCCGCGCGCAGATCGACTGGGCGCTCGCGCGCATCCGCGCCGTTCTCGAAGACATGGGCCCCGCCTGGCACAAGGCGGCCTGACATCACCCTGCAGAGGCGAGCGCCCCGCCGCCGCACGCGGGCGGGGTTGCGGCAGACCTATGTGGCGCGCCGCCAACTCGCTTAGACTTCGGCCTCGGACAAAACGGCGTGGTCATTCCCTTTCTCGACAAGCCGCGCATCGCGTATTTCTCGATGGAGATCGCGCTCGCGCCGGACATTCCCACCTATGCCGGCGGCCTCGGCGTGCTCGCTGGCGACACGCTGCGTTCCGCGGCCGACCTGCGGCTGCCGGTCGTCGGGGTAACGCTCGCAAACCGCAAGGGACATTTCCGGCAGGAAGTCGATGCCGCGGGACGCCAGATCGAACATCCCGCGGCGTGGGATCCGGCGCGCCATGCCGGGCCGCTCGAGGCCAACGTCGCGGTGCCGATCGCGGGGCGCGACGTGTGGGTCGGCGGCTGGCTCTACAACGTGCAGAGTCCTGCCGGGGTGCAGGTGCCGGTCATCCTGCTCGACACCGACCTCGTGGAAAACGAGGCCGCCGATCGCGAAATCACCCACACCCTCTACGGCGGCGACCTCGCCTACCGGCTCAAGCAGGAAATCGTGCTCGGGGTGGGCGGCGTGCGGATGCTGCAGGCGCTCGGCTTCAACGTGCGCAGCTATCACATGAACGAGGGGCACTCTGCGCTGCTCGCGGTGGAACTGATGCGGCGCTTCCGCTCGGTGCTCCGGCGGCGCACCGACGAGCCCACCTACAACCTCCCGGCGGTGCGCGCGTTGTGCAGCTTCACCACGCACACGCCGGTGGAGGCCGGTCACGACCAGTTCGAATGGCCGCTGGTGCAGGACCTGCTGCAGGGCTTCGTCGCGGTCGAGGATCTGAAAGGCATCTCCGGTCCGGACCGCCTCAACATGACGCTGCTCGCCCTCAACCTGAGCAATTACGTGAACGGCGTCGCGCGCCGGCACGCCGAGATCTCGCGCAAGATGTTCGCCGGCCACGAAGTGCATGCGGTCACCAACGGGGTTCACCCGCGCACCTGGACTTCGGCCCCGTTCGCCGCGCTCTACGACCGGCGCCTGCCCGGCTGGTCCTACGAGCCGGAACTTCTGAACCGCGCCGACCAGATCGGCGACGAGGACATCTGGGCCGCGCACCTCGAGGCGAAGACGCGCCTCATCGATCGCGTGAAGGCGCGCTGCGGCGTGGTGCTCGACCCGGCGCTGCCGACGATCGGCTTCGCGCGGCGCATGACCGGCTACAAGCGCCCGGGGCTTCTGTTCACCGACCTGGCGCGGCTGCGCGCGATTGCGAAGCGCTATCCCTTCCAGCTCGTGCTCGCCGGCAAGGCGCATCCGGCCGATTCGTCGGGCAAAT
Source organism: uncultured Enterobacteriaceae bacterium (assembly GCA_964638135.1). Taxonomy (GTDB): domain Bacteria; phylum Pseudomonadota; class Gammaproteobacteria; order Burkholderiales; family SG8-39; genus 2-02-FULL-66-14. The sequence goes on from CAZXAR010000002.1 coordinate 50,328, forward strand.
CCGCGATCGAGGAAATCCACCGCCACCTGCGAGCGCTCGACGGAACGCTGCGCGGGGCCTACGTACCCGATTACGACATGAGCGCTTCGCTCGAGCTGATCGCCGGCTCGAGCATCTGGCTGAACACTCCCCTGCCGCCGCTCGAAGCCTCGGGCACGAGCGGCATGAAGGCGTGCCTGAACGGCGTGCCGCACCTCTCGGTGCTCGACGGCTGGTGGGTCGAGGGCTGCATCGAGGGGGTGACCGGCTGGGCGATCGGCGGCGCGAGCCCCGGCGCCGGCGACGACGACGCCAAGTCGCTCTACGACAAGCTGGAGCAGGTCGTGCTGCCGCTCTGGTACGGCGAGCGCAGCAAGTGGATCGCGGTCATGAAGGGCGCGATCGCCAAGAACGCCTCGTACTTCAACAGCCACCGCATGCTGCGGCGCTACGCGATCGACGCCTACCTGCGTTGACGCGGCGGCATGCTACGATCCTTGCCACCTGGGAGGGACCGTTCATGAACCGCTTCGATCGAATCGACGACCCGCGCCGCCGGGTGCTCGTGGAAGCGCTGGCGCTGGGCCTGTTGTCGGGAACACTGCCGGCGGGCAGCGCGCTTGCGCAGGGCGTCTTCGGCAGCCGGCCCTCCAAGCTTCCACCGGGTCAGTCGATCTACCGCATCACCGGCAGCGCCACGGTGAACGGCAAGCCGGCCACGCTGCAGACGCCGGTGCGGCACGGCGACACGATCGAGACGGGCAAGGACAGCGAAATCATTTTCGTCGTCGGCGGGCACTCGATGATCCTGCGCGCCGAATCGCGCTTCGCGATGGAGCCCGAGAAGAAGGAAACGGCTTCGCTCCTGCTCACTGCGGTGCGGCTGTTCACCGGCAAGCTGCTGTCGGTTTCGCGCGGCACGCGGATGCGCGTGACCACCACGACCGCCACGATCGGCATCCGCGGCACGGGCTTCTACGCCGAGTCGGACCCCGAGCAGACCTACTTCTGCACCTGCTACGGCACCTCGGACGTTGCCGCAAGCGAGGACCCGCAGAGCAAGGACACGGTAGTGAGCAAGCATCACGACCGGCCGCTCTACATCCTCGCCAAGGCGCCGGCCGGCAAGAGCATCCGCAGCGCGCCCTTCATCAACCACACCGACCAGGAACTGATGCTGATCGAGACTCTGGTCGGCCGCACGCCGCCGTTCGTTTTCCCGCGCGACGACTACGGCGGGCCGCGCCGCGAGTACTGAGGCGCGAAACGCCCTAGAAAAGGATCAGGTACACGACCGAAACCTGGTTCGCCGTGTAGCGTGAGCTGCCCCCGGTGCCCGACTGCGAGGTCGGCGTGGACTGCGCCTGCCGCCACGACAGATCGAGCGAATCGCTCGGCCCGAGAGACCTGTTGTAGCCGAGCGTCCAGAGCACGGTCTTCGCCTCGTAGCGATAGGCATTGAAGAGGCTCGCGCCGTAGGCGTCGTCGGCGACGAACGCCTTCGCGCCGCCGGTATAGACGAGCGCGGCGGGCGCCGAACTCACCGTGTCGCCGCGCCGGTACTCGCCGCCGAGGTAGAGCGCGCCCGTCTGTCCGAGGGCGTAATCCAGATTGAAGCGCGCCGCGTAGTCGCGGGCGTCGAACACGTCGCTCCTGGCGTGGCGCCAGTTGCCGGCGAGCGAGCCGAAGGCGTGAATGCGATCGGTCCATGCCTGGCGCGCGGTGAGCCCGAGGGAGGTGCGATAGCCCGAGCGCAGCCCGGAATGGTATTCCTCGAGCGAAGCGCGCCCGAACAGGCCGAAGATCGGCGCAGCGAATTCGCCCGAGGCGCGGTACTGGAACTCGCCCTGCGCTCCGGCCGAGACGCGATCCAGGCCGCGGATGCTGCGCAGCTTGTCGGCGTTCGCGAACCCGGTGACGAGCACGCGGGTCTGGCTGGTGACGGGAAGAGCCACGCCCTTAGTGAGACTGAGGCTGTAGAGATAATCCGAGCGCTTGTCGGCCGCATCGCGCGCGCGGTTGACGTTGTCGTCGCGCGTGACGCCGGCTTCGACCCGCACCGGCGTACCGTACCCGCCGGCCGCCGAAGCCAGGCCCGCGGTCAGGCTCTTGCCGTCGAGTTCCTTCGAAAGCCACACGCGGATCGCCTGGCTATGCTCCGTGCCGGAGGAGCGCAGGACCTGGTAGTCGACGCCGAGCTTCAGTCCCTGGCGGAAGACGAAATCGCCGCCGACCCCGACGAGCAGCGCATCGCGCTTCACGCCGCCGGGCGTCACCGAAAAGAACGGCCCGGAGGCGACCTGGTCGGCGAAGGCGACGGTGGCCGCGCGATCGCCGTCGAAGTCGTGCTTCAATTCCACGCGCAGCCGCGGCAGCATCCAGCCGAAATTGGTTTCATGCTGCGACTCGGCGCGCAGGCCGAGCGAGAGCTGAAGCGCAGAAAGCTTCTGTTCGAAGTACGTGAGCGCGTTGCCGCCTGCGCCGGATTCGGTGGCCTCGTCGAAGCGGTCGCGCGCGAAGTCGAGCCGCCCGTAGGGCGAGAGCAGCAGTCCCGGCGCGCGGTGCTCGTAGCCAGCGGCGAGCGAGCCGAAGAGCTGGTCGCTCCGGCGATGCGCGCGCGCGAAATCGTTTGCCGCGGCGACGAACCGGTCACTGTCGTGGCGCAGCGCGCCGTAGCCGATCAGGCCGTCGAGGAAGGTGTTGCGGGTCGGCTGGTAGCTGCCGTAGAGCGCGATCGACGAGCCGCTCGACCGGCTCCGCGTCCCGTCGGTGCCGATCGCGGTCCGGTCGAGCGCATAGCCGAGCCCCAGTCCGACCACCAGCCGCTCGCTGAAGCGCCGGTCGATGCCGACGCTCACGCCGTCGGTGCTGAAGCGCAGGGCGCTCGCGTCGTCGGTGGCGTCGCGCGTGCCGAAGCTGATGTTGCCTCCGATCCAGATGCCGGTTCCGCCAGCACCACCCGACCAACCGGCGGTGCGATCGCTGCCGTACGAAAGGCTCGCCGTGCCTGTGGTCGCGGCGCTGACAAGCGTTGACGCGAACGCAGTCGGCAGGAGCCCGGACGCGGCCGGCGCCGATCCCGCGCGTCCGGTGCTGCGCTCGGCAACCGCCTCGCCACCACCCCCGTCGCGGTGCAGCGATTCCATGCGGCGCTGGAAATTGACGATCTGCGCGCGCGAGAAACGCTTCGCCGTCTGCGCCTGGGCGTGAATCAGGCCGACCACCTTGGGATCCCTCGGCGGCTCGATTCTCACGGGCGGCCCGCCGGTTCCAGTCACCGTCGCCGTCCGGCCCGTGATGCAACCGGCGCACGGGGGATTCAACGGCACGTCGACCGTGGCGGTTTTCACGCCTGCGGTCTGCGGATTGAACGCCACCGTGATGGTGCAAGGCGTGCCGATGTCGCCGGCCGTGGTACTGCTCGGATGCCGCGGCCCATTCGTCGTCGAGCAGGTGCCCCCGGTGATCTGGAAGTCCACCGCGGGGTTCACAGTGATCTGCCCGAGGACCGCCATCGCGCCGTCGGTCCGGGTGACCGCCGCCACAAAAATGGTCATCGCCGCACTGGTCGTGCCGACCGGGACGCTGCCGAAATCCAGAGTGACCGTTCCCGAGCCCCCGCCATGATGATTGGTGGAGGCCTCCGCCGCCGTCGCGCCCACGGCGATGCATTGCACGTCGCCGCCGCACTCTGCGCGCGCCGCCGTGGAAAAAACGAACCCGGCTGCGATCAGCCCCGCAAGAACCGCCAGCCGTCCCAGGACTGCCACTCCAGCGCCCTCCCACTCTGCCCTTGGCCTGCAGCAGAGACGGAAAGTACCTTAACTCGGGAACCTTTGCATATCCGGCACTGCAGGTGCTGCCTGCGCAAGGTGCCGCGCCTTCCACCCCGGCACGTTGTCCATGCGCCACTGCCACCAGCGCGGCATCTGCGACCGGAACGGGCGCTCGGCGTAATACGGCACCATCGGCGCGTACCAGTCCCACAGGCGGCGCAGTTCCGCTTCGGGCGCGTCGTGCAGATCGACGCGCAGATCGACGATCGGAAACGGAACCTTGTCGCCGACGAGGAGCGCCGCGGAATTCTGCCCCTCGGGCTGGCCGCCGGCGTCGCGCCCGGCTTCCACGGCGCGCATCAGCCGCTCGCCCAGGGGCTCGCCTGCGCTTGATTCGAAAGCCTTTGCCATGGCCGCAACCACGCGCTTGCTCGAAAGGGCATTGCCCGAGCAGACGTGGTCGTCGCCCACATGGTGCCCTGCCCAATCCGGATTGTTCCTGCCGCTCACGGCGTACGCGTGCCCGCGGGCATCCAGCACGGCGATCTGCCGTGCATCCGGGTAGGGATCGCGCGCGAGCAGCTCGCTCACCACTTTCTCGGCCGACAACCCCTGCCCGATCAGTTCCTGCGCAATGAGCCGCAGCGGCGGATTCGCCACCGACTGGATCGAAGCCGCGCCCTTGCCGGGCACGACCAGCGGGCAGCGCGCGCCGACGTTGGGCGAATAGGTGGCGATGCCGATGCCGTACTGGCCGCTCTTCCTGCAGTGCGCGACGATCGAGTAGGTCAAGACGGGCTTTCCGCGCGCGCCTCGCTCAGTTGATCCGGATGTTTGCTTCGGCGGCGAGCTTGCGGTACACCTCGTACTCGTCGTACGTCAGTTTCCTCAACTGCTCGGCGCTGCCGGGCCGCACGATGGAGCCGGTGGCCTCGATCCTTTTCTTCACCTCGGGCATCCGCAGGATCTTCACCACTTCGGCGTTGAGCCGGCTCACGATCGCCTTGGGCGTGCCGGCCGGCGCATAGAGCGCGTTCCAGGTGTCGAAATTCAGGCCCGAAAGGCCCTGCTCCTCCAGAGTGGGCACGTCGGGGGCCGAGGCGACGCGCTCGGTCGCGGCGACGCCGTAGGCGCGCAACTGCCCTGCACGCACGTAGCCGATCTCCGTGGGAAGCGTGCCGAAGTAGAACTGCACCCGGTTGCTGAGCAGGTCGGCGTTCACCTGCGGCGCCCCTTTGTAGGCCACGTCGGTAATGGGCGTCCCGATCGCGCGCGAGAACATGACGCACGAAAGATGCGTGCCGGTTCCCGCGCCGTGGTGCGCGCAATTGAGCTTGGCCGCGTTCGCCTTGGCGTAGGCGATGAACTCCTTCAGGCTCGCCGCGGGAACTGCCGGGTTGGCCACCAGCATGATGGGAAGCGCCGCGACGTACGCGATCGCCTCGAAATCCTTCGGCCCGTAGGTGATCGCCGGATTGACCGCGGGCACGATCACCGAGGGAGCGCTGCCCCCCATCACCAGGGTGTAGCCGTCGGGCGCGGCTTTCGCCACGCTGGCAAGCGCAATCGCCCCGCCCGCGCCGGTGCGGTTTTCCACCACCACCGTCTGGTTGAGCGCCTTCGCCAGCTCCTCGCCGACGATCCGGCTCAGCAGGTCGGTGATGCCGCCCGCCGGAAAGGGCGAGACGATCATGATCGTCTTCGTCGGCCAGACTTGTGCGGACGTGCCGCCGGACAGCATCAGCAGCCCTGCGGCGAGCGCGAAAACGATCGCCAGTCGCGAAGTCGAAGCGTTGCGCATGAGAATCTCCTTGCGGTGGAATTCAGTGACCGGGGTTCTTCGCCAGCGCGAGACGCCGCGCCATGTCTTTGAGACGCTCGCCGATCGAGGCGAGCCGCGCGTCCGGCAACTGCGCGCGCGCGCCCGCGCAGGAAAGTGCGAACAGGGTGCGGCCGGGAAGGGCGAGCGGCACCGCCACGCCGGTGATTTCCGGATCCCAGCCGCCGCCGAAGCAGTAGCCTCTTTTCCGATGGCGGGCGAGTTCGCGCTCGAGATCCTTCCGAACCGCGGACCAGCGATCGGGCAGGCTCGAGGCGCGCAGCTCTTCGAGCAGCGCGGCGCGCTCGTGTTCGGCCAGGCCGGCAAGATAGGCTCGGCCCAGAGCAGTAAGGGCGATGGGAATTCGCGTTCCGATGTCCTGCTGCAGGACCACCGGCGCGCTCGAGCGCACGCGCTCGACGTAGATCATGTGCGTGCCGTCGCGTATGCCCATCGAGACGGTCACGCCCTCGCGCTCGGCAAGCGCCTGCATCATCGGCCGGGCCAGCTCGCGCACCCCCATGCGGGCGAGGACAGGAAAGCCCAGCGTGAGGACGTGCGGATCGAGCCGATAGCCCGTCCCTGCCGGGTCGCGCGCCAGGTAGCCGAGCTTGCACAGCGTGTAGGTGAGCCGCGTGACCGTCGCCTTGGGAAGGCGGGCGCGGCCCGCGATCTCGGCATTCGTCAGCAGATCGTCGCCGGGACTGAATACCTGCAGGATCGCCAAGCCGCGCGCGAGCGCGATCACGAATTGCCGGTCTTCGGTTTCGTCGGCGTTGAGGGAGGGGGACGGTGTGCTTGGTCGCATTCAGGCGCTACGGGGCAAGACTCCACAAAGCATACCGCTATGCGGAATGATATCAAGCTTTGTTCCGCACAGCGGAATTCCCCAATGCGGGCATGTTCGGCGCCGGTTTGCGCCGCTCGTATACTCGCCTGCTACCTGCCACTCATCGAGAGGAACCCATGCCAGAACCCATTACCGGCGGCTGCCTGTGCGGAGCCGTCCGCTACACGGTCAGCCAGCCGCTCGAGAAAATCATCGCCTGCCATTGCACCCACTGCCAGAAGGCCTCCGGCGCCGGCGCGAGCCACAACGCGCTCCTGCCGACGAGCGCGGTGACCTTCACTTCGGGAACGCCGAAGCTTTTCCGCGACACGGCGGAAAGCGGCAACATCCTCAAGCGCTATTTCTGCGGCGACTGCGGCTCGCCGCTCTACAGCCAGCGCGAGAAGCTTCCCGAGATGATGGTGCTCAAGATCGGCACGCTCGATTCGCCGCCGCCGATGAAGCTGGTGATGAACATCTGGACCCGGAGCGCGCGGCCCTGGATGCACATCGACCCGGCGACCGAGTGCCACCCGCAGAACCGCCCGGTCAAGGCGTAGAAAAAGGGGACGCTTCCCTTTTTTAAAAAGGGGACGCTTCCCTTTTTTTCGAAGCAGGTCAGCCGGTGGAACCGGCCGGCGATTGCGGCGTCACGCCGGGCTCGGCGGCCTCGCCTTCGCGCGCCTCAGGAACCACCGATTGCGTCGGCCTGCCCTCGTGGTAGTACGTGCGGCGCGCCCGGCGCGCCATCATCGTGAAGCGCCAGGCATCGTCGAGCCAGCGCAGCTTGGCGATCGCCGGCAGCGCACTGTAATAGAGGAGCTGCTCATCGGT
>CAZXAR010000002.1:57664-59374 GCA_964638135.1 uncultured Enterobacteriaceae bacterium
TCCCCGATTTTAGCGTGATGAGATCCTGCACCGAGACCGCCGCGATCTGGAATTCCTCGAGGTCGAACATCACGCGGCGCGCGTAAGCGGTTTCGAAAGGCACGGTCGGCTTTACCAGGATATCGCGCGACGGGCCATGACCTTCGGCGGGCCGGAGCTGGAACGAAAGCATGTGCTTGTCCCGAATCCAGCCCTCTACTGTCGGCGCATTGCAGAATTGCTCCATGGTCACAAGCGGATTCGCCGGCTTCAAGTTCGTTCCGCCCCATGGAGATTGGCGGCGACGCCACCGACCACGAGATAGCGTACCTGTTCCTGATGCAGGAGACGAAATAGCTCGACGAAAATCATGTCTTCGTATTGTCAGGTCCGCCACCATGCCGCGACTACGCTCTCTGGTCAACCGCGAAAGGAAAGGTCATGAGACTGATGCCCCGCAAGCCGGTGCCGGATCTCGAATTCGACACCCTGGAAGGCAGGCGCTGGAAGCTCGGCGAGCAGAAGCCGCAGCACTTCACGATGGTGGTGTTCTACCGCGGCTTGCACTGCCCGATCTGCCGCCGCTACACGAGCGAGCTGAACGGCATGTCGGAGGAGTTCGCCAAGCGCGGGGTTTCGGTGGTGCTCGCGAGCACCGACACGAAGGAGCGGGCCGCTGAGGCGAAGGAGAAATGGGGCCTGCCCGCCCTCACCGTCGGCTACGGCGTTTCGATCGAGAAGGCGCGCGAATGGGGGCTCTACGTCTCCACGAGCCGCGGGGTGACCTCCGCGGGTGTCGAGGAGCCGAAGCTCTTCGCCGAGCCGGGGCTGTTCCTCGTGCGACCGGACGGCACGCTCTACTGGGGCAACGTGAGCACCATGCCGTTCGCGCGGCCGCACTTCAACGAGATCCTCGCCGGGATCGACTTCGCGGTCTCGAAGGACTACCCGGCGCGTGGCGAGGCGTAGCTCGATTCTGCGGCCGTTTTGCGCTTGCCATGGCAATTCGCGAGTCTTCGACATACTATTCCGCCCTGCCGTCAACGGGGGTCGCCGATCTCGCGGGCCGCGCCTTGGCCGCGAGCGGCCGGCAAGCACCCCGCCGTGGAACCGCGAACCAAGGAGAAAGCGCCATGTCAGAAAAGAAGTCGCCGACCCACGCCGCAGAGCAGCAGAGCGCCGACATCTCCGAGGCGCAGATCGCGGTGCACTGGCCGGAAGAGGACTACTTCTCGCCGCCGAACCGGTTCATCGCCCAGGCCAACCTGGTGGACGCGGGGGTCTTCGAGCGTTTTTCGCTCGACCGGTTTCCCGAGTGCTTCAAGGAGTTCGCCGACCTCCTCGATTGGTACAAGTACTGGGAGAAGACGCTCGACGCCAGCAATCCCCCCTTCTGGCGCTGGTTCGTCGGCGGCAGGATCAATGCGTGCACCAACTGCGTCGATCGCCATCTGCCGAAACACAAGAACAAGGCGGCGATCCACTTCGTGCCGGAGCCGGAGGGCGAGGCGATCCAGCACATCACCTACCAGGAGCTTTTCGTCCGCGTGAACGAGTTCGCCGCCCTGCTGCGCGATTTCTGCGGCCTCAAGGCGGGCGACCGCGTGACGCTGCACATGCCGATGGTGGCGGAGCTGCCGATCGCCATGCTCGCCTGCGCGCGGCTCGGCGTCATTCACTCGCAGGTGTTCAGCGGCTTCAGCGGCAAGGCCTGCGCCGACCGCGTCTCGG
>CAZXAR010000003.1:0-48257 GCA_964638135.1 uncultured Enterobacteriaceae bacterium
CCCAAGCTCGCGCTCGGCTCGAACATCCTGCTGATGGTGCTGGTGCTGCTGTGGCGCCCGCGCGGGCTGTTCCCGGTCGGCAAGGCCTGAGCCATGCTGAGGACGCTGCTTTCCGGCGATTTTCCGCGCAGCCGCGCACTGGCGCTGGTGCTGATCGCGATCCTGGCGGGGCTTGCGCTGGCGCCCTTCGTCTTCCCCGGCACGCGCTCGCTCGACGTCGCGGCCAAGGTCGCGGTGTTCGTGCTGCTCGTGGCGAGCTACGACCTGCTGCTCGGCTACACGGGCATCGTCTCCTTCGCGCACACGATGTTCTTCGGCATCGGCGGCTACGGCGTCGGCATTGCCATGGCGAAGCTCGGCGCGGGCTGGGGCAGCCTCGCCCTCGGCATCGCGCTCGCGCTGGCGCTCTCCGCACTGCTCGCCTTCGCGATCGGCCTGCTCAGCCTGCGCGTGCGCGCGATCTTCTTCGCCATGATCACGCTCGCGGTGGCTTCCTTCTTCCAGATCCTCGCCTCGCAGCTTTCCTGGCTCACGGGCGGCGAAGACGGGCTCACCTACCGGCTGCCGGAACTGCTGCTGCCCGCCACGAAGCTGATGGATGCGCCGCTCCTCGGGGTCGAGGTGAACGGGCGGCTGGCGAGCTACTACCTGGTGTTCCTCGCCGCGCTCGCGTTCTTCCTCGTCCTGCTGCGAATGGTCAACTCGCCCTTCGGGAGGGTGCTGCTCTCGATCCGCGAGAACGAGTTCCGTTCGGAAGCGCTCGGCTATCGCACGGTGACCTACCGCACGGTCGCCAACTGCCTCGGCGCCCTGGGCGCGACCCTGGCGGGCGTGCTGTACGCCATCTGGCTGCGCTACACCGGGCCCGACACCACGCTTTCGTTCAACATCATGATCGACATCCTGCTGATGGTGGTGATCGGCGGCATGGGCACGATGTACGGGGCGGCGATCGGCGCCACGATCTTCGTCATCGCGCAGAATTACCTGCAGGACCTCATGAAGCTCGCGAGCGCGGCAACGCAGGACGTGCCGCTCCTGCCGAACCTGCTGCACCCGGACCGCTGGCTGCTGTGGCTGGGCGTGCTCTTCATCCTGTGCGTGTACTACTTTCCCTACGGCATCGTCGGCCGGCTGCGCATGCGCGCGGCGCGCAACTGAACGCGGTGCGTAAATGAGCCACAGCTCGAATTACCTCGTCTGCGAAGGCCGGGAGCTTCATTACACCGAATGGGGCGCGGGCAATGCCGAAGCCGTGATCGCCTGGCACGGCCTCGCGCGCACCGGGCGCGACATGGACGAGGTCGCCGCGCACCTGAGCAACCGCTACCGCGTCATCTGCCCGGATACGCTCGGCCGCGGCCTGTCCGAATGGAGCCCGGCACCGGAAAAGGAATACTGCCTCGCCTTCTACGGCCGGCTCGCGGTCTCGCTCATGGATCAGCTCGGTGTCGGCGAGGCGCACTGGCTCGGCACCTCGATGGGGGGCGCTCTCGGCATTCAACTCGCCGCGGGGCCGCTCAAGGGGCGAATCCGGCGCCTGGTGCTGAACGACATCGGGCCGAAGCTCGGGGAGGCGGCGGTCGAGCGCATCCGCACCTACGCCGGAAATCCGGCGCAGTTCGAGCGGATCAGTGAGCTGGAGCAGTACTTCCGCACCATCTACAAGCCGTACGGCTGGCTCTCCGACGAGCAGTGGCGGCGACTCACTGAAACCTCGACCCGCCGCACTACGGAGGGCAAAGTCACGCCGCACTACGATCCGAAAATGGTGCTGCAATTCACGCACCATCCGGACGACTACGACCAGTGGGAAGCGTATGACGCGGTCGAAGTGCCGACGCTGTGCCTGCGGGGAGAGAGTTCCGACCTCTTGTTGCCCGGGGTTGCCGAGGAGATGCGTAAGCGCGGCCCGCGCGCAGTCGTGGTCACGATTCCGGGATGCGGGCACGCGCCGGCGCTCAACGTGCCGGACCAACTAGGTCTCGTGGAACGGTTCCTGAACGGAAGGTAGGGCGAGCTACCCCGCTCATCACGGGGACGGAGCTAAGCAGTACGCCAACATCGGCTTAGAGGCTGGCGATGCTGGCTTCAATGACATTCAATGGATGCACCCCCTGCCTGACTCGCATTTTACCCCGCTGTCGACCGGGGGTACCCGCGGCTACCGGTCCGCGCGATCCATCTCCCGCTCCATTTCCTGCTCGCTGAGCGGCTTGTAGTCGGACCCGCCCTCGGCGCGCCGGCTCACGAAGCGCGCGAAGAAGATCCCGGCCTCGTAGAGCAGGCACATCGGCACCGCGAGCATCAACTGCGAGAGCACGTCCGGCGGCGTGACGATCGCCGCGACCACGAACGCGCCGACGATGAAGTAGGGCCGGGCATCCTTCAACTTCTGCACGCTCACCACCCCTGCGCGCACCAGGATGATCACCACGATCGGAATTTCGAACGTGATGCCGAAGGCGAGAAACATCGTGATCACGAAGCCGAAGTAGGCCTCGATGTCGGGCGCCGGGGTGATCGATTTCGGGGCGAACTCGTTGATGAAGGCGAACACCTTGCCGAAGACGAAGAAGTAGCAGAACGCGACGCCGAGAAAGAACAGCAGCGTGCCCCCGACCACGATCGGCAGCGCGAGTTTTTTTTCGTGCTCGTACAGGCCCGGCGCGACGAACGCCCACGCCTGGTACAGGACGTAGGGCAGCGCCGCCAGGAAGGCCACCAGCGCCGTCACCTTCATCGGCACCAGGAACGGCGTCACCACCCCGGTCGCGATCATCTTGGCGCCCTCCGGCAGCGCCCGCATCAGCGGCAGGGCGAGGAAATCGTAGATCGTGCCCGAACCCGGCCAGGCGAACAGCGCGACGAAAATCACCAGCACCGCGGCGAGCGCGCGCATCAGGCGCTGGCGCAGCTCGATCAGGTGGGAAATGAACGTGTCCTGCGAGCCGCTCATCCCGGTTTCTCGGTGAGCGCGGGCTTCTCGGCCGCGGCGGCGGGCGGCGCCGCGGCGGCGTTCGCCGCCGCGTTGAGTTCTCCCTCGGTCTTGGACAGTTCCGATTGCACGGCGGATTCGATGTTCGTCGCCGCCTCCTGGACGGAATCGCGCATCTTGCGCAGTTCCTCGAATTCCATCTCGCGATTGATGTCCGCCTTCACGTCGGCGACGTAGCGCTGCAGCCGCCCAACGAGATGGCCGAGGGTGCGCGCAACGCGCGGCAGACGCTCCGGACCGATCACGATCAACGCGACCACGCCGATCACGAGCAGTTCAGTAAAGCCGATGTCGAACATGCGGCCCCGGAGAACAAAAAGGCGCCCGCGGGCGCCCGTGCATTGCAAAGACGGGAAGCTTCAGGCCTTGCTCTCGGTCTTGCCCTTGACTTCGCCTTCGACCGTCTTGCCGGTCACCTGCGGCGTCGCGCCCGCCTCCGCCGGCTTGTCGGTGCCCTCGCGCATGCCGTCCTTGAACCCGCGCACGGCGCCGCCCAGGTCCGCGCCGATGTTGCGCAGCTTCTTGGTGCCGAAAATCAGCATCACGATCAGCAGGACGATCAGCCAGTGCCAGATGCTGAACGAGCCCATACCAGCCTCCTGTTTCCCTCTATTTCCTCCTCGTCAGCATCGGACCGAGCAGGTCCGGTCCGCCGAGGACATGCATGTGCACATGATACACCTCCTGATGGCCGACCCGGCCCGTGTTGAGAATCACGCGGAACCCGTCGCTCGCGCCTTCCCTGCGCGCCAGCTCACCGGAGAGCGCGAGCATCTTGCCGAATGCGCGCTGCTGCGCCATCCCGGCCTCGTAGAGCGAGGGCACGTGCTCCTTCGGAACGATCAGGAAATGCACCGGCGCCTGCGGCCGGATGTCGTGGAACGCAAAGACATCCTCGTCTTCGTACACCTTGCGCGAGGGAATCTCGCCGCTTGCGATCCTGCAGAAAATGCAGGCGGGATCGATGGATCGCGATTCGCTCATGTGCTCTTTTCCTTCCGTTTGCGCCTGCGCGCGGCCTTTTCGTCGATGCCCGAAATGCCCTCGCGGCGATGCAGCTCGGCGAGGACGTCCGCCGGTCCCAGCCCCTGGCGCGCGAGCAGGATGAGGCAATGGAACCAGAGGTCCGCGGTTTCGCGCACCAGCTGCAGCCGGTCGCCCGCCTTGGCGGCGAGGATCGCCTCGATCGCCTCCTCGCCCACTTTGCGCAGCACCGCATCGTCGCCTGCGGCGAGAAGGCGCGCCACATAGGAGCGGCGGGCGTCGCCCGACTTGCGCGCTTCGATCGTCGCGGCGATGCGTTCGAGCGTCTCGTAAAGTCCCGGTTTCATTTCCCGCCGTACAGGAGCGACGGGTCCTTGAGCACCGGATCGGTCGTCACCCAGCTTCCGTCCTCCAGCCTGCGGAAAAAGCAGCTTTCGCGCCCGGTGTGGCAGGCGATGCCGCCCGCCTGCTCGACGCGCAACAGGATCGCATCGGCGTCGCAATCCAGGCGCATCTCCACCACGCGCTGCACGTGGCCGGACTCCTCGCCCTTGCGCCAGAGTCTTGCGCGCGAACGCGACCAGTACACTGCCTCGCCGCGCCGGGCCGTTTCCAGCAACGCCTCGCGGTTCATCCAGGCCACCGTCAACACGCGCCCGGTCACCGCGTCCTGCGCCACGGCCGGCGCGAGACCCTTGTCGTCCCAACGCACCTCCTTCAGCCACTCGACGAGATCGGGCTTTTCCGCGCTCACAGCCTCACCTCGATGCCGCGCGCGCGCATGTACTCTTTTGCCTCGCGCACCGTGAAGTCGCCGAAGTGAAACACGCTCGCCGCGAGCACCGCATCGGCGCCGCCTTCGAGCACCCCTTCGGCAAGGTGCGCGCGCGTGCCGACGCCGCCCGAAGCGATGACCGGCACGCCCACGGCATCCGCAACCGCGCGCGTCAGCGCAAGGTCGAACCCGTCGCGCGTGCCGTCGCGGTCCATGCTGGTGAGAAGGATCTCCCCGGCGCCGGCCGCGCACATGCGCCGCGCCCATTCGACCGCGTCCAGTCCGGTCGGGTTGCGCCCGCCATGCGTGAACACTTCCCAGCTCCCGTCCTTTCTCTTGGCGTCGATCGCCACCACGATGCACTGGTTGCCGACTCTGGCGGAGGCCTCGCTCACCAGGTCCGGATTCTGCACCGCTGCGGTGTTGATCGACACCTTGTCCGCGCCGGCGTTGAGCAGGCGTCGCACGTCCTCGACGCGGCGCACGCCGCCGCCCACGGTGAGCGGAATGAAGACGCACGCCGCCACCGCTTCGATCACGTGCAGGAGGATGTCGCGCGCGTCGGAGCTTGCGGTGATGTCGAGGAAGGCTAGCTCGTCCGCCCCCTCGCGGTCGTAGCGCGCGGCGATCTCGACGGGATCGCCGGCATCCCGCAGGTCGACGAAATTGACGCCTTTCACCACCCTGCCCGCAGTGACGTCGAGGCAGGGAATCACGCGCTTGGCAAGTCCCATGACCGCAGTGCCCGAAGGCTCCGATTCCCGTGCATTCGCCGCCGCGCGAGGCCTGCCGTGATCGTCAGCCCGCGCTTGCGGCGGCGGCTTGCGCCGCCTTGAAGTCGAGCCTGCCCTCGTACAGGGCACGGCCGGCAATGGCCCCGATCACGCCCTCGGGCGACAGCGTCGCGCGCACCGCCTCGACGTCCTTCACGCTGTTCAGTCCGCCGCTCGCGATGATCGGGATCTTGATCGCCTTCGCCAGCCGCAGCGTCGCCTCGATGTTCACCCCGCTCATCATGCCGTCGCGCCCGATGTCGGTGTAGACGAGCGCTTCGACGCCGTAGTCCTCGAATTTCTTCGCCAGGTCGATCACGTCGTGCCCGGTCATCTTCGACCAGCCCTCGACCGCCACCTTGCCGTCCTTCGCGTCCAGGCCCAGGAAGATGTGCCCGGGAAAGGCATAGCACGCGTCGTGCAGGAAACCCGGGTTCTTGACTGCCGCGGTGCCGATGATCACGTAGCCCACGCCCGCGTCGAGGTAACTCTCGATCGTGTCGAGGTCGCGAATGCCGCCCCCCAGCTCGATCGGCGTCGTCTCGCCCACCGCGCGAACCACCTCCCGGATCACCTTCTCGTTCTTCGGGCGCCCGGCAATCGCGCCGTTGAGGTCGACGATATGGAGCCGGCGCGCACCCTCGGCGGACCAGTGGCGCGCCATCGCCACCGGATCCTCGGAAAACACCTTCGCCGTTTCCATGCGCCCCTGCTGCAGGCGCACGCAGCGCCCGTCCTTCAGGTCAATCGCGGGAATGATCAGCATGGGAAGCGCCCGAGACGGCGGTTCGCCTCAGGGCGCGGCAATCGCGAATCAGGGCCGCCAGTGGACGAAATTGAGCAGAAGTTGCAGGCCGGCGGACTGGCTTTTTTCCGGGTGGAACTGCACGGCAAAGATGTTATCGCGCGCAATTGCGCAGGTAAAGGCCAGGCCGTAGTCCGCGGTTGCGCTGCGCAGCGCCGGGTCGCGCTCGTCGGCGTAATAGCTGTGCACGAAATAAAACCTCCCGTGGTCCGGGATTTTCCGCCACAGCGGGTGCGTCCGCGTCTGGTGCACCTCGTTCCAGCCCATGTGCGGGACCTTGAGCCGCGCGCCGCTGGCGCGTTCCGCAAGGCCGTCCGGGAAGCGCCGCACGGCGCCCTGCAGCACCCCGAGCCCCTGCACCGCGCCCTCCTCGCTCGACTCGAACAGCATCTGCAGGCCGATGCAGATGCCGAGGAACGGCCGGTCGCGCGCCGCCTGCAGCACCGGATCGCGCAGTCCGCGTGCGTCCAGTTCGCGCATGCAATCGGGCATTGCGCCCTGTCCCGGCACCACCACCCGATCCGCGCCCGCGATCGCGCCGACGTCCGAGGTGACGAGCACCTGCGCCTGCGGCGCCACGTGCTCGATCGCCTTCGACACCGAGCGCAGGTTGCCCATGCCGTAGTCGACGACCGCGATCTTCATGGAAGGGCTTTGCCGAACGCTATCGATGCTGCGCAGGTTGTTTCTGCGCCGCACGCATGGCGGGTGCTACAGCGTCCCCTTGGTCGACGGTACGGCGCCCGCGCTGCGCGGGTCCCGCTCGGCTGCCATGCGCAGGGCGCGCGCAAACGCCTTGAACACCGTCTCGCACTGGTGATGCGCGTTGTCGCCGCGCAGGCTGTCCAGGTGCAGCGTGACCTGCGCGTGGTTCACGAACCCCTGGAAGAATTCGTGCACCAGATCGACGTCGAACTCGCCGATCAGGGCGCGCGAGAACTTGACGTGGTATTCCAGGCCCGGGCGTCCCGAAAGGTCGATCACGGCGCGCGCCAGCGCCTCGTCGAGCGGCACGTAGGCATGGCCGAAGCGGCGCACGCCCGTCTTGTCGCCGATCGCGCGCGCGAACGATTGCCCGAGCGCGATGCCGATGTCCTCGACGGTATGGTGGGCGTCGATGTGCAGGTCGCCCTTCGCGTCGATCTCCAGGTCGAGCAGGCCGTGACGCGCGACCTGGTCGAGCATGTGCTCGAGAAAGGGTATCCCTGTAGAAAGGCGCGCCGCCCCGCTCCCGTCCAGATCGAGCCGGACGCGGATCTGCGTTTCCTTGGTGTTGCGCACCACTTCCGCGGTTCTCATCGCAGCGCCTCTCGGAATGCCGTCAGCAGTATACGGTTTTCCTCCGGGGTGCCGACCGTGATCCGCAGGCAATGGGCGAGCATCGGGTGCGAGCCATGGAAGCTGCGCACGAGCACGCCTTGCCGGCACAGGCCGTTGAAGACGCGGGGGCCGTCCGCAACGCGCACCAGGACAAAGTTCGCCTGCGACGGAAACACCGTAACCCCGGGCAGGGCGGCAAGCGATGTGCCCAGCGCGGCGCGCGCGGCGCGGATCGCCGCCGCCTGCTCCTCCAGCACTTCGAGATGTTCGAGCGCGAAGCTCGCCGCGGTCTGCGTAAGTACCCCCACGTTGTAGACCTGCCGCACCTTGTTGAACTGCTCCACCCAGGCGGGAAGCGCCGCCAGGTAGCCGAGGCGGATCCCCGCCAGTCCGAGCTTCGACACGGTGCGCATCACCGCCAGGTTGGAAAATTCGGGCAGGCGCTGCAGGAAGCTCTTCTGCGCAAATGCGTGATAGGCCTCGTCCACCACCACCAGCCCTTCGGCGGCGCGGATGATGGCGGCGACATCGTCTTCGCCGTAGAGCACGCCAGTCGGGTTGTTCGGGTAGGCGATGAACACGAGCGCCGGCCGCTCCGCACGTATTTGCTCGAGAAAGGCATCGCGGTCGAGCGAGAAGTCCGGCCGCAGCGCGACCCCGGCAAGCCTCATCCCGGAGAGCGTCGCGTTCATCCGGTAGACGACGAAGGTCGGCTCCGGGATGAGCATCGTCGCGCCGGGGCGGGCGAGCGCGAAGGTGACGATCTGGATCAGGTCGTCCGAACCGTTGCCGAGCAAAAGCTGCATTCCCGGCGGGACGCCCATCTTCCGCGCGAGAAGCTCGCGCACCGCGCGGCCCGTGGGCTCCGGATAGCGGTTGATCTCCGCCTCGGCCAGTCGCGCGGCCAGTTGCCGCCGCAGCGGTTCGGGCAGCCGGTACGGATTTTCCATCGCATCGAGCTTCACCATGCCGGCGGCCTCGGCGACGTGATACGCCTTCAACGCCACGATTTCCGGACGCACGAGCTCCTGCGGCGGAAGCGGCATTATCATCCGCCCGGGATGCGGTACGCGGCAGAGCGCGCGTGGGCGGCAAAGCCTTCGCCCTCGGCAAGCGTCGCGGCAATTCGACCCAGACGCTCCGCGCCGGTGCGCGAAACGCCGATCAGGCTGGACCGTTTCTGGAAGTCGTACACCCCCAGCGGGGAGGAAAAGCGCGCGGTGCCCGCGGTCGGCAGCACGTGATTCGGGCCCGCGCAGTAGTCGCCCAGCGCTTCGGAACTCCACGGCCCGAGAAAGATCGCCCCCGCGTGACGCAGCCCCGGCAGCAGCGCCTGCGGATCCTCCACCGAGAGCTCCAGGTGTTCGGGCGCCACGCGGTTGGCCACTTCGCACGCTTCGTGCAGGTCGCGCACCTCGATCAGCGCACCGCGCGCGGCGAGCGAGGCTTCGATCACGGCGCGGCGCGGCATTTGCGGCAGCAGACGCTCGATCGCCTTCTCGACGGCGTCGAGAAAGGCGCGCTCCGGACAGACGAGGATCGCCTGCGCGCGCTCGTCGTGCTCGGCCTGCGAAAAGAGGTCCATCGCGATCCAATCGGGCTCGGTGCGAGCGTCGCAGAGCACCAGGATCTCGGACGGCCCGGCGATCATGTCGATGCCCACGGCGCCGAACACCTGGCGCTTGGCGGCCGCCACGTAGGCGTTTCCGGGGCCGACGATCTTGTCCACGCGCGGCACCGTTCCGGTCCCGTAGGCAAGCGCGGCGATCGCCTGCGCGCCGCCGATCGCGAACATGCGGTCCACGCCTGCGAGATGCGCCGCGGCAAGCACGAGCGGATTGCGCTCGCCGCGCGGCGCCGGGCTCACCATCACGAGCTCGCGCACGCCGGCGACCTTGGCCGGCAGCGCGTTCATCAGCACGGAGGAGGGATACGCCGCCTTGCCGCCCGGGACGTAGAGCCCGGCGCGCTCGAGCGCGCTGACCTGCTGGCCAAGCACCGTTCCGGTCTCGTCGACGTAGGTCCAGGACTCGGCGGTCTGACGCTCGTGGAAGCGGCGGATTCGCGCTGCCGCCTCGCGCAGCGCATCGGCCTGCTCGCCGGAAAGCGAAGCGAGCGCGGATTCGAGCGCGCGGCGCGGAATTTCGAGCTCGCCCACGGTGCGCGCCTCGACCTGATCGAAACGGAGCGTGTACTCGAGGAGCGCCGCATCGCCCCGGCGGCGCACCTCGCCGATGATCGCGCGCACGGCGGATTCGACCGCCTCGTCCTGCACCGCCTCGTAGTGCGTGAGCGCGGCGAGCTCGGCGTCGAACCCGGCGGCGCGCGTCGTCAGGCGACGCAGCTTCACCGTTTCGCCACCCGGGAAAAGGCTTCGATCAGCGGCTGCAGCTCGGCGCGGCGCGTCTTGAGCGCGGCCTGATTGACGATCAGGCGCGCCGAAACCGGCATGATTTCCTCCACCGGCAGCAGGCTGTTTGCCTTCAGCGTGCGGCCGCTGGAAACGAGGTCCACGATCGCATCGGCGAGTCCCACCAGCGGCGCAAGCTCCATCGAGCCGTACAGCCGGATCAGGTCGACGTGCACGCCCTTGCGCGCGAAGTGCTCGCGCGTGGTCTGGACGTACTTGGTGGCGACGCGCAGCCGCGCACCCTGGCGGACGGCGGCTTCGTAGTCAAAACCCCTGCGCACCGCGACCATCATGCGGCAGGCGGCGATACCCAGATCGACCGGCTGGTAAAGCCCGGCACCGCCATGTTCGGCGAGGACGTCCTGTCCGGCAATCCCGAGGTCCGCGGCGCCATACTGAACATAGGTCGGCGTGTCGGCGGCGCGCACCACGATCAGGCGTACGTCGCGCCGCGCGGTCGCGATCACGAGCTTGCGCGAGCGCTCCGGATCCTCGCTTGGCCGGATGCCGGCGCGCGCAAGAAGCGGCGCCGTTTCCTCGAGAATGCGGCCTTTCGACAGGGCGATGCCGATCATGCGCTTTAGTTTACCCGCTCGATCGCGGCGCCCAGCGCGCCGAGCTTGCGCTCCAGCGCCTCGTAGCCGCGATCGAGGTGGTAGATGCGGTCGACGATCGTCTCGCCCTGCGCCGCCAGGCCCGCAATCACGAGCCCTGCCGAGGCGCGCAGGTCCGTGGCCATCACCCGGGCTCCCTGCAGCCGGTCGACGCCCCTCACCACCGCCGTGGCACCCTGGATCGCGATGTCGGCGCCGAGCCGCTGCAGTTCCAGTGCGTGCATGAAGCGGTTCTCGAAGATCGTTTCGGTGATCGTCGCGGTGCCGCGCGCCGCGCAGTCCAGGGCCATGATCTGCGCCTGCATGTCGGTCGCGAAGCCGGGATACGGCGCGGTGCGTACGCTGACCGATTCCGGGCGCGCCGCCATCTCGATCTCGATCGAGTCGTCGGCGATGGCAAGGCGCGCACCGGCCTCGCGCAACTTCTCGAGCGTCGCGTCGAGCGTCGCGGGGGCGACCCCCGTCAGGCGCACGCGGCCGCCTGCGGCCGCGGTCGCGACGAGCAGCGTTCCGGTCTCGATCCGGTCCGGCATCACGCGGTGCTCGGTGCCGGCGAGCGAGGCCACGCCGTCGATGCGAATTGCGTCGGTGCCCGCCCCTTCGATGCGGGCGCCCATCGCCTGCAGGCAGCGCGCCAGGTCCACGACTTCGGGTTCACGCGCGGCGTTCTCGAGGACCGTCGTGCCTTCGGCGAGCGTCGCCGCCATCATCAGGTTCTCCGTGCCGGTGACCGTAACGAGGTCAAGCACCACGTGTGCGCCGCGCAGCCGTTCGGCCGTCGCGATCATGTAGCCGTGCTCCACTTCGATCCGCGCGCCCATCGCCTGCAGTCCCTTGACGTGCTGATCCACCGGCCGGGCACCGATCGCGCAGCCCCCGGGAAGCGAAACCCTTGCCCGGCCGCAGCGTGCGAGCAGCGGCCCCAGCACCAGTACCGAGGCGCGCATCGTCTTGACCAGATCGTAGGGCGCCTCCGGGTTCTTGAGCGTTCCCGCGTGCAGCTCGAGGCGCGATTCGCCTGCCTGGCCCTCCTCCGGCGGCGAGGCCTCGACACCCATCCGCACCAGGAGCTTCGCCATGGTGCGCACGTCCATGAGCCGCGGGAGGTTGCTCAGCGCAAGGCGCTCCTTCGTGAGCAGCGCCGCGCACATGATCGGCAGCGCGGCGTTCTTCGCCCCGGATACGCGCACCGCGCCTTCGAGCCGCTGCCCGCCCCGGATCCGCAGCTTATCCATCGGCCTTCCATTCCCCGGGGGTGAGCGTCTTCATGGAAAGCGCGTGGATTTCCTCGCGCATGCGCTCGCCCAGTGCCGCATACACGAGCTGGTGGCGCTGCACGCGGTTCCTGCCCTCGAATTCGGCCGAGACGATGAGCGCCTGGAAATGCTGGCCGTCGCCGATCACTTCGACGTGCTCGCAGGCAAGGCCTGCCTCGATGCCGCGCTTCACGCTTTCGGGTGTGGGCATGTCAACCTCTCATCTTGTAGCCGGATCGCAGCAGCGCGAGCGTCGCCGCGCAGAGCCCCAGCAAGCTTACCCCGAGCACCGCCAGGCTCGCGAGCGGCGGAAAGTCGGACGCGCCGAAGAACCCGTAGCGGAACCCGTCAATCAGGTAGAAGAACGGATTCAGGTGCGAGAGGGCCTGCCAGAACGGCGGCAGCGAGTGGATCGAATAGAACACGCCCGAGAGGAACGTGAGCGGCAGGATGACGAAGTTCTGGAACGCCGCCAGCTGGTCGAACTTGTCGGCCCAGATTCCGGCGAGGAGACCCATCGCGCCGAGAATTGCGCTTCCGCACAGTGCGAACAGCAGCGTCCAGAGCGGCGCGACGAGCGGCAGCTCGACGAACCACACCGTCGCGGCGAGGACTCCTGCGCCCACCAGCAGGCCGCGGACCATCGATGCGAGCACGTACGCGCAAAAGAATTCGACGTAGGAGATCGGCGGCAGCAGAATGAAGACGAGGTTGCCCGTGAGCTTCGACTGGATCAGGCTCGAGGAGCTGTTCGCGAACGCGTTCTGCAGCACGCTCATCATCACCAGCCCGGGAAGCAGGAACGCGGCGTAGGTCGCGTTCTCGAACACGCGCACCCGGCCCTCGAGCGCGTGCGCGAACACGAGCAGGTACAGGAGCGCCGTGAGCACCGGCGCCGCCACGGTCTGAAAGCCGACTTTCCAGAAGCGCAGCAGCTCCTTGTGCAGCAGCGTTGCGAACCCGCCCATCAGTGCCGCTCCATCACGCGCAGGAACACTTCCTCGAGATCGGGCGGCGCGAGTTCCAGCTCCTGGATCGCGGCGCCCTCTTCGCGCAAGCGCTGCAGCAGCGTCTCCAGTTCGGCATGGTCGCGCAGTTTGAGGGTGAACTGGCCGGCATCGGCGGCGATCACCGTGCCGGCGACGCCCTCCGGCAGCGCCTCGCGGTCCAGTGTCAGCTTGACCTGCAGGCCGGAAAACGTCTCGAGCAGCCGGCGCGTCGAGTCCAGCGCCACGATGCGCCCGGCTTTCAGCATCGCGATCCGGCCGCACAGCCTTTCGGCTTCCTCGAGGTAGTGGGTGGTGAGCAGGATCGTGTGGCCGGCGCGATTCAGGCCGCGGATGAACTGCCACAGGCCCTGGCGCAGCTCGACGTCCACCCCTGCGGTCGGTTCGTCCAGCACGATCACGGGCGGCCGGTGCACGAGCGCCTGCGCGACCAGCACCCTGCGCTTCATGCCGCCGGAGAGCGCGCGCATGTTCGCGTCGGCCTTGGAGGTGAGATCGAGGTGGCGCAGGATTTCGTCGATCCAGTCGTCGTTGCGGCGCAGGCCGAAATAGCCCGACTGGAAGCGCAGCGTCTCGCGCACCGTGAAAAAGGGGTCGAACACGAGCTCCTGCGGCACGACCCCCACGAGACGGCGCGCCCGCCGGTAGTCGGCGACAACGTCCGCTCCCAGCACGCGGACCGCGCCCGCGTCGGCGCGCACCAGGCCGGCGATGACGCTGATCAGGGTCGTCTTGCCGGCGCCGTTCGGGCCCAGCAGCCCGAAGAACTCGCCCGGCAGAATGTCGAGGTCGACGCCCGCAAGGGCCTGCACGTCCGCGTAGCGCTTGCGGACGTTGCGAATTTCAATCGCGACCGGCATACGAGAAGGATTTTTCCAAAAGAGCGAGGCCCGGCGCCGCGAGCGAGGACGCTCGCCGGCCGCGCTTCGTGCGGTTATGCCGGGCGGGACTGCGCGGAGGGAAGAAATTCCACGACGCCGTACAGCCGCGCCATCGTCGCGAGCCCTTCGGGCAGGTTGACGAAATCCAGTCCGCGGCCGAGCCGCCGCGCCTCGCGCAGCCAGGCAAGCAGCATGGCGAGGAGCGACGAATCGAGCTCGGTCACTTCGCCGAGGTCCACCGCACCGACGCCGTCGCGAATCTGCGCGTAGCCGTCCTCGAGCACGCCCTTGACGTTGGCAAGCGTGACCGCTCCGGAGACGACCATCCGCTCGCCGTCGCGCCGGATCATTTCTTCTTCTCCGCTGCCGCCGTCGTCGCCGGGCGCTCGCCCGAGCGGTTCTTCGCCTCCAGCGTCCGGATCAGGCCGTCGATCCCGGATTCGCGCACGATGTTGGCGAACTCGGTGCGGTAATTGGCCGTGAGGCTGATGTCCGCCACGCGCACGTCCCACACCTTCCAGCCGCGCGCGGTCTTTTCCATGTCGTAGTCGATTTTCACCGGCTCGGCGCCGGACTGGAGCACGCGAACGTGAACCGTCACGTCGGTGTCGGTCGGTCTCGCCCGCAGCGGGCGGAAGTCGAATTTCTGGTTCCGGTAGGCCGCAATCGAGCTGGCATAGGTCCGCACCATCAGCGTGCGGAATTCGTCGGTGAGACGGGCCTTCTGTTCCGCGTTCGCCTTGCCCCAGTTCGTTCCGACGGCGCCCGCAGTCATCGCGGTGAAGTTGAAATGCGGCACGACCTTGGTTTCGATGAGCGCGACGACCTTCCGGCGGTCGCCGGTCTGAATGTCCTTGTCCCTGCCGATGATCTCGACCACCTCGAGCGTGACGTTCTTCACCAGGACGTCCGGCGGGGTGATTTCTTCGGCACCCAAGGCCGCGCCCGGCGCGAACAGGGCTGCCATCGCGATTGCGGCGACGATTGCGGCCAGCCGGTCGGACATCTATGGGCGGGCCCGCTCCGCGGCGAGTACGGCCGGGTAGTTCGCCGGCATGCGCGGCTCGAACACCACCCGGACGCGCGCGGGGGAGTCTGGCGCTGCGGCCGTCTCGATGATCGGCGCCTCGGCGCGCGGCTGCGGCGCTTCTGGCGGCACCGCAGGCGCCTCGGGCGCGGACTCCGCGCGTGGGGCGTCCCGACGGCGCGAGGACGACTCGCGCGGCGGATTGCCGTCGTAGATCAGGCCGCGGCGCCGCTGCAGGTAGGCATCGCGCTGGAACACGTACTTGTCGAGCGCCGCCTCTTCCAGAATCCGGCTCGCATCGAGCAGATCGGCGCGCTGGCCGGTCGCCCGCAGCACGATTGAAAAATTGCGCGCGTCCACCGGATCGTGGCGCCGTACCGGATCGAAATAAAGGTCGAGCAGCCCGCCGGCGGTGTCGCGCACGGTGCTGGGTCCGAAGAACGGCCACACCAGATAGGCCCCGTCCGGCGCGCCCCAGCGGCCGAAGGTCTGGCCGAAGTCCTCGTTGTGCTTTTCCAGCCCGATTTCGCTCGCGACGTCGTTGATGCCCACGATCCCGATGGTCGTGTTGAACGTGAATCGCGCCCAGTCGGTCAGCCCGTCCTCGAACTTGGCCTGCAACAGGTTGTTCAGGCCGATGAAAAGGTCGGCGATGTTGGCGAAGAAATTGCGCACCCAGGTCCGCACGGGATCGGGCAGCGCGGACTGGTAGGCGGTCGCCACCGGCTTGCCGATCGCGTCGTCGAACGCCTCGTTGAACGCGTACATCGACCGGTTGAAGCCCTCGAGCGGATCGCGCGGGTCGCCGTTGGTGGTCGCGCAGCCCGCTGCGAGCGCCAACACCAGCGCCGCCGCGAGCGCGCGCGCGCGCATCGCCCAGGCACTTCCGACCGTCGCAGTCATTGCCGTCACTTCTTGTCCTTGACTTCTTTCTCCTCGGCAGCCTTGTTGAACAGGAACTGGCTGATGAGGTTTTCCAGCACTACCGCCGACTGCGTCAGCCGCAGCCGGTCGCCGCTCTTGAGCATCACGCCGTCGCCGCCCGCCTCCAGCCCGACGTACTGTTCGCCGAGCAGGCCGGAGGTCAGGATCTTGGCGGCGGTGTCGCGGGGAAACTGGTACCGGCTGTCGATATTGAACGTGACAATCGCCTCGTAGGTCTCGTTGTCGAAGCGCACGTCCGCCACCCGCCCCACCACCACGCCAGCGCTCTTGATCGGCGCCCGGACCTTCAAGCCGCCAATGTTAGCAAACTTGGCCTGCACCTGATATGTCTGCGCCGTGGAGAACGAGGCGAGATTCCCGACCTTGAGGGCAAGAAACAACAGCCCGGCGAACCCGGCGGCGACAAAGATCCCGACCCAGATGTCGATGGTGGCGCGGTTCATCGTGCATTTCCTCCGGTAAACATGAGTGCGGTCAGTACGAAATCGAGCGCCAGGATCGCGAGCGACGAGGTGACCACCGTGCGCGTGGTTGCGCTCGAGACCCCTTCGGCGGTGGGCTGCGCATCGTAGCCCTCGAACACCGCGATCCAGGTCACCGCGATGCCGAACACGATGCTCTTGATGACGCCGTTCAGGATGTCCTCGCGCACGTCGACGGAGGCCTGCATCTGCGACCAGAACGCGCCCTCGTCGACACCGATCAGCTGCACGCCGACCAGGTAGCCGCCGAAGATCCCCATCGCCGAGAACAGCGCGGCGAGCAGCGGCATCGAGATCACCCCGGCCCAGAAGCGCGGCGCCACCACCCGCGCGATGGGATCGACCGCCATCATCTCCATCGCGGCGATCTGCTCGGTCGCTTTCATGAGGCCGATCTCGGCGGTGATCGCGCTGCCGGCGCGGCTTGCGAACAGCAGCCCGGCGACCACCGGTCCCAGCTCGCGCACCAGCGAGAGCGCGACCAGGATGCCGAGCGCCTCCGAGGAGCCGTAGCGTTGCAGCGTCTCGTAGCCCTGCAACCCGAGGACCATGCCGACGAACAGTCCCGAGACCAGGATGATGATGAGCGAAAGCACGCCCGCGAAATAGATCTCGCGAATCGTCAGCGCGAAACGCCGGAACGCGGTACCCGAGTGCAGCAGCATGTAGGCGAAAAACCGGGCCGCGAAGCCGAGACGCCAGATGCGCGCGGTGACCGCGCCGCCCAGCTGCCCGAACGGGCCTTTCAGGTTGCCGAGCATGCGCTTTCCAGGCCGAGGTCGGCGCGGTAGCCCGGTGCCGGAAAGTGGAACGGTACCGGGCCCTCCTGCCGGCCGCCCACGAATTGCGTCACGAACGGTTCGCGCGCACGGCTCACTTCCCGGGGAGGACCTTCGGCGACGACCCGGCCGTCGGCCATGAAGTAGACGTGATCGACGAACGGCAGCGTTTCGGCGACATCGTGCGTGACGACGATCGACGTCGCGCCGAGCGAGTCGTTCAGCAGCCGGATCAGCCGCGCAACCGCGCCGAGCGAGATCGGATCGAGGGCGGTGAACGGCTCGTCGTACATGATCAGTTGCGGATCGAGCGCGATCGCGCGCGCCAGCGCCACGCGCCGCGCCATCCCGCCCGAGAGCGCCGAGGGCATCCGGTGCGCCGCGCCGCGCAAGCCGACCGCCTCGAGCTTGAGCAGCACCAGGTCGTGCACCAGATCGGCGGGCAGGTCGGTGTGCTCGCGGATCGGGAAGGCGACGTTGTCGTACACCGTCATGTCGGTGAAAAGCGCGCCGAACTGGAACAGCATCCCCATCCTGCGGCGCAGCGCGTACAGCTCGTCCCCATCCAGCCCGCCCATGTCCATCCCGAGCACGCGCGCACTCCCGGAAGTCGGCCGTCGCGCCCCGCCGATGATCCGCAGCAGGGTCGTCTTGCCGCAGCCGGATTGCCCCATGATCCCGATCACCTTGCCGCGCGGAATCCGCATGCTGACGCTGTGCAGGACCGGGCGGGCTGCGTCGTAGCCGAACGAAACCCGGTCAATTTCGACGATGGGGGTGCCCGACAAGGGAGGCGGATCTGTGCAAAAGCGGTGATTTTACTCGACCCCCGCCCCGCGGCCGGTTTGAAATATAGTTCGGGCATGAATGCACGCGCGGCCGGTGGCTGAACGATGGCTGCGGATCTGCCGCCGGTGCGCGGCACGCGTCCGTCGCTGCTCGTCGTCGACGACGACCCGCTGATCGGCGAAACGCTGGCGTTCGCGCTGGGCGGCGACTTCGAGGTGCACGTGTGCGAGTCGCGGCCGCAGGCGATCGAGCGGCTGCGCGGGCTGCCGCAGCCCCCGCAGCTCGCGCTGGTGGACCTCGGCCTGCCGCCCACGATCCACGCGCCCGATCAGGGGTTCCGGCTGATCAGCGAGCTCCTTGCGCACTCACCGAGCATGCGCATCTTCGTGCTGACGGGTCAGAGCGACGCCGCGCATGCGCGGCATGCGCGCGCGCTCGGGGCGGTGCAGTTCATCGCCAAGCCGTGCGATCCCGCGACGCTCAAGGAAATGCTCGAGCGGGCGCTGGAATTCCGCGCGGCCGACCTGCGCCGCGCGCCCGGCGTCGAGGCGCTCATCGGCCAGAGCCCGGCGCTCCGCAAGCTCAAGCAGCAGATCCTCCAGTTCGCCGATTCGCCGTTCCCGGTGCTGATCGAGGGCGAGTCCGGTTGCGGCAAGGAGCTGGTGGCGCAGAGCCTGCACCTTGTTTCGCGCCGCGCGGCGAGGCCCTGCCTCGCGCTCAATTGCGCGGCGATCGCTCCCACGCTCGTTGAGCCGACCCTGTTCGGTTACGCAAAGGGGGCTTTTACCGGCGCCACCTCGAGCCGGCCCGGCTACTTCGAGGACGCGCGCGACGGCACCCTGTTTCTCGATGAAATCGGCGAGCTGCCGCTCGAGATGCAGGCGAAGCTCCTGCGGGTGCTCGAAAACGGCGAGTACCAGCGCGTCGGCGAGACCGCGAGTCGCCATTCCGGGGCGCGCGTGATCGCCGCGACCAACCGCGACCTGCGCCACGAGGTGCGCCGAGGCTCGTTCCGCGCCGATCTGTACCACCGGGTTTCGGTCTTCACACTCGATGTGCCGCCGTTGCGCGACATGGAAGAGGACCGTTTGCTGCTGCTGGATCATTTCCGCAAGCTCTACGCCGCGCAGACGGGGCTGAGCCCTTTCTTGCTGGACGAAAGCGCCGAGCGCCGGTGGCTCGAATACCCGTTTCCCGGCAACGTGCGCGAACTCCGCAATATCGTGATCCGGCTCATCACCCAGCACGCGGGCCGCAAACTCTCGGCGCGGGACCTCGAGCCGGAATTCGATCTCGAGGCGCCGCTCGGCGCGGCCGCATCGGGCGGCGACGACGCTGCCATCGAGCAGGCGCTGCGCCATCTCGAGCGCGGGCGCGGGATCCGGCTCGACCGGATCCTGCAGACGCTCGAGCATGCCTACATCAGCGCCGCCCTGCGGATCACGCATGGCAACGTAAGCCAGGCGGCGAAACTGCTCGGGGTGAACCGGACCACGCTGTACAGCCGGATGAGCGCGCCTGATCCGGACGGCATCGCGGCGGGCGGCGACGCTTCCGCCACGGCCCGTGCGCCCGCCCACCCGTCCGAGGGCAAGAGCGGATAGCGGGCTGCGCGATGTATCTCGAACATTTCGGCTTGCGGGAGTCGCCGTTTCGCATCACCCCGCAGACGGATTTCTTTTTCGACGGCGCGGAGCGGGGCGCGACGCTCGAAGCGCTGACGCACGCGATCCTGCACGAGGAAGGCATCGTCAAGGTGAGCGGCGAAGTCGGCAGCGGCAAGACGATGCTGTGCCGGATGCTGCTCGAGAGGCTCCCGGCGCACGTCGAAACCGTGTTCCTCGCCAACCCGTCGTATTCGCGCGAGGACATCCTGTATGCGATGGCCGAGGAACTGAAGCTCGCGCTCGTCTCGCCCCGCGCCAGCCGCGCGCTGCGCGAGCTGCAGGAGTACCTGGTCCGGCTCTACGGCGAAGGGCGGCGGGTTGTCGTTCTGATCGACGAAGCGCATGCCATGCCGGCCGAGACGCTCGAGGAGGTGCGCCTGCTGTCCAACCTCGAATCGAGCCGCCACAAGCTGCTGCAGATCGTGCTGTTCGGCCAGCCGGAGCTTGACGTCGCGCTGGCGCGGCCGGGTCTGCGTCAGCTCAAGGATCGCATCACGCAGAACTTCCGCATGCGCGCGCTTACGGCGGCCGAAGTCGGCCGGTATCTTGCCTTCCGCATGCGCGCTGCCGGCTATCGGGGTCCGGAGGTTTTCACTCCGGCCGCGGTCGCGAAGCTCGCGCGCGGCGCAAGCGGACTGACGCGCCGCATCAATGTCCTTGCCGACAAATCCCTGCTCGCCGCCTTCACCGCGAACCGCCACTTCGTCACGCCAGCCGAGGTGCAGGCGGCGGTCTCCGATGCGGATTTTCCGGCGCTGGCGGGCGCGGCGCGCCCCGTGGCCCGGATCGCGGGCGGCATCGCGGCCGGCGCGGCCGGGATCCTGATTGGCGGATTGGCGCACTGGTGGCTTGGCGAACGGCCCCCGGACCCACCGCGCGGGCGCGGGGCGGCGTTGGCCGATCAGGCTCCGGCGGTTGCCTCCGCTGCCGTACCTACGCCGGCAGTCGCGCACGCTCCGTTGCGGGCCGAACCGGCCGCGCTGGCGCTACTCGCGCGGGAGCAGGAGCGGCGCATCGCCGGATACGCAGCCGCGAATCAATCGCTGCTCGCCGAGCGCATCGACGCGGGGCGCGTACGGCTGCGGGAGGAACCCGACTCGAGTTACGGCATCGAGCTTTTTTTCACCGAGAACAGCGATCCGGCGCGACTGGAGCGCTTTCTCGGGCGCGCGCGCGACCTGGTGCCGCTGGAGGATCTCTACGTCATCCCGGTCGCGTCCGGCGCGCGTTACCGGATCCGCGTGGTGTACGGCACCTTCCCCGATCGCGAGGCCGCGGCCGCCGCGGCGCGCCGCCTGCCACCGAAATACCAGCGCGAATTTCGAACCGAATTGCGGACCTTTGCCGAGTTGCGCCGCGCGGTCTGATGTGCTCGTCGGCTCTGCCCGGCGGCGCGCCTACGCCCGTCAGCCGGGTGCAATTGCGCCGTGCCCTTCGTGCTATGCTAGCCCGCAGGGGATTCCGTGGTGTCCGCCTCGAGAGGAAGGGCCGCCGCCGCGTGCGGCGCTGTGCTGCTCGCGCTCGCCGGCTGCAGCCAGGCACCGATCCGCCCGGCCGAGGCGCATCTGCGCGCCGATTCCCCGCCCGCCGAGGGCGTAATTCCCGCGCCGGTCCAGATCGCGCCGGTGCTCCCCCCGCCCAAGCCCGCGCCGCGCCCGGAAACCTACAGCGTCGTGGTGAGCAACGTGCGGGTTCAGGACCTGCTCTTTGCACTTGCGCGCGATGCGAGCCTGAACGTGGACATCCATCCCGGTGTCAGCGGCACCGTGACGCTCAACGCGATCGGCCAGACGCTGCCGCAACTGCTGAACCGGATCGCGAAACAGGTCGACATGCGCTACGAGATCGACGGCCCGAACCTGTTCGTGACGCGCGACACGCCCTATCTGCGGACCTACAAGGTCGAGTACGTGAGCGCGTCGCGAAACGTGAAGATGCAATCCACGTCGTCGACGCAATTCGCGGGCACCCCCGCGGGCACCGCCGCCGCTGGAGGCGCCGGCCCCGGCCAGGGAACCGGCTCCACCGCAGTGGTCGACGTGGTCTCCAGCAATCAGCTGTGGGATTCCATCGTGCAGAACGTCAAGGACATCCTGCGCGAAACCGACAAGGTCATTCCAAGGACCGCGCCCGCGATGGCGCCCGCCGCTGCGCCCGCGGGTGCCGCTGCGCCGGCGCCCGCGTCCCCGCCCGGCGCCGCCCCCGCGCCGCAACAGGCGATCGAATTCATCGAGCAGGCTTCCGTGATCGGCAACCGCGAAGCGGGCGTGCTGATCGTGCGCGCGACTTCGCGCCAGCACGAAAAGGTCCAGGAATTCCTCGACCAGGTGCTCGCCAACGTCAAGCGCCAGGTCCTGATCGAAGCCACCATCGCCGAGGTCCAGCTCAGCAACCAGTACCAGCGCGGGATCGACTGGTCGCGCGTACGCCGTGGCGCGAGCGGCGTGAGCCTGTTCGGCAATCGGGCCGGGACGCCCGCGGGCATCGACACGAACGCTTTCATCATCGATGCGGCGACCGCGTCGGTCGGCTTCCAGGCCACGATCCGGCTGCTCGAGTCGTTCGGCGACGTCCGGGTGCTGTCGAGCCCGAAGCTGAGCGTGCTCAACAACCAGACCGCGCTGCTGCGGGTCACCCGCGACATCGTCTACTTCACGATCACGCCTTCGACCACGCCGATCACCGTGGCCGGAGGATCGGGCAACCTCGCCATTCAGCAGGCGTTCACGACCACGCCCAATGTGGCCGCCGAAGGCTTCATGATGAGCGTGCTGCCGCAGATCAACGACGCCGACACGGTGGTGTTGAACGTCCGGCCGACGATCCGCAGGCGCATCGCCTTTGCGACCGATCCGAATCCGGCGCTCAGCGCGGCGACGCCGAACCTGATCCCGGTCTTCGAGACCCGCGAACTCGATTCGATCCTGCGCATCCAGAGCGGGCAGATCGCGGTGCTGGGCGGCTTGATGCAGGATTCGGTGACCAATATCGATGACACCATCCCGGGCGTTCGCGATATTCCGGGGATCGGGCCGCTCTTCGGACAGCGCAAGGACCTCAGCCAGAAGACCGAGCTGGTGATTTTTCTGCGCGCCTCGGTGATCCGCGAGCCGGGCCTGGAGGGCGATTACCGGCGCTTCCGCGACCTGCTCCCGGGCGAGGATTACTTCCTCAAGCCCAACCCGGGCCGCCCGGCGCCCTCGGAGCAGTGACATGAGCCTGCTGCTCGAAGCGCTCAAGAAGGCAGAAAAGGCGAAGGAAGAGGCGCAGCGCCAGGCACGGGCCGAGATCGACGCGCCGCAGGGAGCGGACGCGGAAACCGCGCCAGCCGCGCCGCGGCACGTGGTGACGCGCGCCGAGCTGCCCGACATTTCGCAGCCGCTCGAAATCCTGAGCGAGGATCTGCAAGCCGAGCCGCCTTCGCGCGCGCGCCCGCTGGGCCCGGAGCCGGAGTCCGTCCCTGCTGCGGCGGGCGCGGAACGCGGGGAACATCTGCGCGACGATGCCGCGGGCCCGCGGGTACGCGAACGCCGTCCCGCCGGAGCGCGCATGGCCGAGCCGTACCGGGAGCCGGACCCGAGAGCGCCGTTCCACGCCGCGCTCGGCGTGCTCGCCGTGATCGCGGCGGTTACGGCCGGCTATTTCTGGTACCAGCTGCGCCCGGCTCCGGGGCTCGTGAGTGCAACCCCACCCCGCGCGGCGACGGATCGGCCTGCCGACGCGGCTTCCATCAACGCGCGGAGGGCGGCGGCACCGGTCGAGGCGCCAAGCGCGAGCGGAGCGCTCGCGGTCCCGGGATTGCCGCCGCTCAAGGCCAAGGAGCCGGCGGCGGCGCTCGAGCCCGTTCGCGGCGCAGGCGCGCCGACACCGTCGTCCCCTTCCGCCACGGAACGGCCCGCTTCGGCCGCGCCGGCCGCCGCGCCAAAACCGACTGCACCGAGCGCACGGGCGGCCGCGGCGCGCGCGGCGCCCCAGGAGGCCGCCGCCGCGCGCCAAACCGAGCCGCCGCGCGCCTTGAGTGCAGCCTCTGCCGCCCCCCGCATCCATCCGCAGGTTCTGGCGGCCTACGGCGCTTACCAGACAGGCGACCTTGCTGCGGCGCGGACCGGCTACGAGCAGGCGCTGCGCGAGGAGCCGGCGAATCGCGACGCGCTGCTCGGTCTGGCGGCGGTGGAAATGCGGGCGCAGCGCTTCGAGCAGTCCGCGGCGTACTATGAAAGGCTGCTGCAGGTCGATCCGCGCGACCCGCATGCGCATGCGGGGATGCTCGCGCTGCGCGGCCAGTACGTCGACCCGGTGCGGGCCGAGAGCCGCCTGAAGAACATGCTCGCCGCCGATCCCGGCGCCGAGGTCCTGTATTTCACGCTCGGAAACCAGTATGCACAGCAGGAGCGCTGGGCCGATGCGCAGCAGGCATACTTCAAGGCCTATGCGGCCGATTCCGAGAATCCGGATTTCGCCTTCAACCTGGCGGTCAGCCTGGATCATCTGCGCCAGACCGGGCTCGCCCTCGAGTACTACCGCCGCGCCCTGGCGCTGGCGCAAAAGCGCGCGGCGAACTTCGCAGCGGAAACCGCGCGCCAGCGCGAAGCGCAGCTCGCGCGCTGAGCGCCGCGCGCTGGCGTGCCGCGGCGCCGCGGCTATGATGGAGCCTCGGGAATCTCGATGAACGCCCCGACCACGCAACAGGCCAAGCGCCACATCGGGCAGATCCTGATCGACCAGGGGATCCTCACCGAGGATCAGCTCCGGATCGCGCTGCTCGAGCAGATGAAGTCGCACCTGCCGGTCGGCCGGCTGCTGGTGCAGTTGGGCTTCGTGTCCGAGGCGACCCTGCGCGACGCGCTGTCCGAGAAGCTCGGCCTGCAATCGGTGGACCTCGCCAACATCATCGTCGATCCGGCGGCGCTGCGCGCGCTGCCGCGCGACCTCGCGCGCCGCTACCGCATGTTTCCGGTGGCGCTCAACCGCGTCGCGCGCCGGTTCATCGTCGCGCTGACCGACACCAACAACATCGTCGCGATCGACCAGCTGCGCACGTTCCTCAAGAGCGATCTCGAGATCGAGCTGCGGCTCGCGGGCGACTCGGAAATCGAGCGCGCGATCGAGCACTATTACGGCCACGAGCTGTCGATCGACGGCATCCTGCGCGAGATCGAAACCGGCGAGGTCGACTACGCTTCGGTCGCCGAGGGCGACGAGTACTCGCAGCCGGTCGTGCGCCTGATCTCGGCGCTGCTTTCCGACGCGGTCGAGCGCAGCGCGTCCGACATCCATTTCGAGCCGGAGCAGAATTTCCTCCGCATCCGCTACCGCATCGACGGCGTGCTGCGGCAGATCCGCAGCCTGCACAAGACCTACTGGCCGGCCATGGCGGTGCGGCTCAAGGTGATGGCAAAGATGAACATCGCCGAGACGCGCGCGCCGCAGGACGGGCGGCTCTCGGCGACCATGTCCGGGCGCGTGGTCGACTTCCGCGTCTCGAGTCTGCCGACCACGCACGGCGAAAACATCGTGCTGCGCATCCTCGACCGGCAAAAGGGCATCGTGCCGCTCGACCGGCTCGGCCTGGAGGAGGGCACGCTCGAACTCCTCAAGCGCATGATCGCTCGCCCCGAGGGCATCATCCTGGTCACGGGACCGACCGGCGCGGGCAAGACCACGACGCTGTATTCGATCCTCAATCACATCAATTCGGACGGCGTCAACATCATGACGCTGGAGGACCCGGTCGAGTACCCGATGACGCTCATCCGCCAGACCTCGGTCGCGGAAGCGGTGAAGCTCGATTTCGCCAACGGCATCCGGGCGCTGCTGCGCCAGGACCCCGACGCGATCCTGGTGGGCGAGATCCGCGACGAGGACACCGCCGAGATGGCGTTTCGCGCCGCGCTCACCGGACGCCAGGTGTATTCCACCCTGCACACCAACTCGGCCGTGGGAGCGATTCCGCGCCTGTTCGATTTCGGCATCGTCCCCGACATCATGTCGGGCAACATCATCGGCATCGTCGCCCAGCGGCTGGTGCGAAAGCTGTGCCTCACCTGCCGCCAGCCCTATGAGCCCGAGCCGAAGGAGCGGCGCCTGCTCGGCATTGCGCCGACCGAGATGGCGACGCTGTACCGCGCGGTCGGCTGCGAGCAATGCGACTACCAGGGCTACAGCGGGCGCCTCGCGATCATGGAACTGCTCAAGGTCGATGCCGGCATCGACGAACTGATCGGGCGGCGCGCCACGGCGCGCGAAATCCTGACCGCGGCGCGCGCCAAGGGCTTCAAGATGCTCGCCGAAGACGGGATGCGCCTGGTGCGCGGGGGGGTGACCAGCAGCGAGGAGCTGGTGCGCGTCGTCGATCTCACCGATCGCATGGCCTAGGCGACAACAGGGCGCGAAACGCCGGAACAGGTTCAACGTGCCGCTCTACTCGTACAAGGCGATCGATGCCGTCGGCAAGAGCGTGGTCGGGCGCGTCGATGCGCTCAATCTCTTCGACCTCGAGCAGCGCCTTGCCCGCATGGGGCTCGATCTCGTCGCCGGCGCTCCGGCGCGCCGCGGCGGCGGGCTGCTGGCGGGTCGCCGGGTCAAGCGCAGCGACCTGATCAATTTCTGTTTTCACCTCGAGCAGCTTACGGCCGCCGGCGTGCAGATCATGGACGCGCTCGCCGACCTGCGCGACAGCGTCGACAATCTGCGCCTGCGCGAGGTCGTGACGGGGGTCACCGAGGGAATCGAAGGCGGGCAAAGCCTCTCGCAGGCGCTCGCCGAATACCCGGAGGTGTTCAGCAAGGTGTTCGTGAGCCTGGTGCGGACCGGCGAGCAGACCGGCAGGCTGCCGGAGGTTCTCAAGAGCCTCACCGAGCAGCTCAAATGGGAAGACGAGCTTGCGTCGCAGACCAGGAGACTGATGCTCTACCCGGCCTTCGTCGGCGGCGTGGTGGTGCTGGTGACGTTCTTCCTCATGGTCTACCTCGTGCCGCAGATGACCACGTTCATCCGCAACGTCGGCAAGGAGGTGCCGCTGCAGACGCAGGTTCTGATCCAGGTGTCCGCGTTCTTCGTGAGCTACTGGTGGGCGATGCTGCTGGCGCCGATCGCGGCCTGGTTCGGTCTCAAGGCGGCCGCCCGGGCCAATCCCGCCGTCGAGTACACGCTGGACGGCTACAAGATCTCGCTGCCGCTGGTCGGCCCGATCCTGCGCAAGATCATCCTTTCGCGCTTTGCTTCGAGCTTCGCCATGATGTACGCCTCGGGCATCACGGTGCTCGACGCGATCCGCTCCTCCGAGGACATCGTCAACAACAAGCCGCTCGAAAACGCGCTGCGCACCGCCGGCCAGCAGATTGCGGAAGGCAAGAACCTCACCGCGGCGTTCGCCGAGATGGGGCTGTTCCCCGCGCTGGTGATCCGGATGCTCAAGGTGGGAGAAAATACCGGCGCGCTCGACACCGCCCTGCTCAACGTGAGCTATTTCTACAACCGCGAGGTGCGCGACGCGATCGGCAGGCTGCAGGCCATCGTCGAGCCCGCGCTGACGCTGCTGCTCGGCGTGATCCTGGGCTGGGTCATGCTCGCGGTGCTCGGCCCGGTGTACGACACCATCGCGACGATGAAATTCTGACGCCATGCCGGCGCGGCTCGTTCTGTATTTCGCTGCGGCCGAACACTGCCTGTTCCGCTGGTCGGGCGGCGCGCTCGCGCCGCTCGCCACGTTTTCCGCCGACGAGCGCGGCCTGGGCGAATTCCGCGATCGCCTGGCGCAGCACCGGGGAGCGCTGGTCACGCTGGTGGCCGATGTCACGGGCGAGGACTTCCACGAGGACCAGGTCCCGTATCTGCGCGGCGCCGAACGTCAGACGGTCATCCAGCGCCGGCTGGCACAGCGCTACCGCGACACACGGCTCGCGGTCGCGCTTTCACTCGGCTACGTCGCCGAGGAGCGCCGCAACGAGCGCCTGCTGCTTGCCTCGTTTACCAACGTGCAGCAGTTCATCGCCTGGCTGGATGCGATCGCCGATGCCGGCGCCCGGCTTGCCGGCGTCTACTCCGCGCCGATCGTCGCCCCCGCCCTCGCCGCCCGGCTCGGTGCCGGCGGCGAGCGCTCGATCCTGGTGAGCGTGAACCGTGCGGGCCTGCGCCAATGCTTCCTCGAGGAGGGGCGCCTGCGCTTTGCGCGCCTGGAGCCCACGCTCGAGACGGCCCCCCGCCCGGTCGCGGCCCTGGTGCGCGCGGAAACCGAGCGCATGGCGCAGTATCTCGCCACGCTGCGCGCCTTGCCGCGCGACGGCCCTGCGGTTCGCGTCCTGGTGATCGCGCCGGACGGGCAGCGCGCGCAGTTCGAGCAGACGCTGAAATCGGATGCGCACCTGGCGTTTCGCATCATCGGCATGGCCGATGCGATGCGCATGGCCGGACTCAGCAACGAAGCCGCGGGCCGCAGTGCCGAGGAACTGTACTGCCATCTCGCGGTGCGCGATCCCCCCGCCGAACAGTTCGCCCGCCGCGAGGACCGGCACGGCTTCGTCCTGTGGCGGCTGCGGCGCGCGATCGTTGCCGCGGGCGCGCTCGCCTTCGCCGCCTGCGCCGCGTACGCAGGCACGTTGTGGATGGAGCGTTCCAGCGTCCACGAGCGCCTGCAGGCGCTGCGCGCGGAAACGCGCGCCGCGCAGCAGCAGATCGAGCACATCACCGCGAGCTTCCCGGTGACGCAGACCAGCACCGAAAACCTCAGGGCAATGGTGCTCGAATTCCGCAGCCTTGCCGCGCGCACCGCGTCGCCCGAAGACGCGCTCGCGTTTGCCGCCGGCGCCCTCATGAAGTTTCCGCAACTCGAGCTGGATTCGATCCTCTGGACGGCGGGCGCCGCGGAGGCGGTCGGCGAAGGAAAACCCGCCCCCGCCACCGAAACAAAGCCCGCTGCCGAGGTCTTGCAGACGCTGGAAATCTCGGGCCGCGTGAACGCCAGCGACCAATCCGATTACCGCTCGATCACGCAGCAGGTGCAGCGCTTTGCCTCCGCGCTCGACGCAGATCCCGGCTGGCAGGTCGTGAACACGCGATTGCCGTTCGATGTCACCCCCCAGGGAACACTGTCCGGCGACATCGGGGCGGCCGCCGAGCGGGAGCCCGCGCCGCGCTTCACGATCGTGGTGGCGCGAAAGCAATGATCGGCCGCGACTCCCACGCGATCCGCGGGCTGGGGGCACCGCTCGCCGCATTTTTCCTGCTGCTCGCCGCCGGCGCCGGGCTGGCGTGGACGCAGCACCGCGCGCTCCAGCGCGACCAGCAGCAGCTCGGGGCGGCGCGTCTCGAACGCGCCAGCGTGCACGGCCGACTGCAGCGCATCGCGGAGGAAGAGCGCGAGGTGAAGGAGAAGCTCGCGCTGTATCGGCGGCTCGAAGACCTGCGCATCATCGGCGCCGAGCGCCGGCTCGAATGGGTCGACGCGATGGCGCGCATTCGCGCGCAGCGCGAGCTGCCCGATCTGCGCTATCAGGTCGAACGGCAGAGGCTGCTCAAGTCGGTCCCGGGAAAGCCCGCCAACATCGAATTCCACTCCAGCACGATGAACGTCGAGCTGGCGCTGCTGCACGAAGGCGATCTGTTCCGCTTTCTCCACGACCTGCGTGCGTCGGGAAACGCCTACTATTCGGTCCGCCGCTGCTCGATCCGGCGAACCGGGGAGGCGCCGGCAGGGGGAACGGTCGCGCCGCGGCTGCGGGCCGCCTGCCAGATCGACCTGATCACCATACTGGATCACGCCGCGGCAACATGAGATTCGCCCTTGCGCTCGCTGCCGCAGCGCAATTCACCGTACCGGTGCCGCCCGCGCACGCACAGGAATTCGGGCGGCTCTTTCACACCCCGGAGCAGCGCGAAGCGCTGGATGCCCGGCGCAGCGCCCGGCTGCCCGAAAAGCCCATCGCGCCCGCGCCGGCGCGTTCGACGCGTGTCGACGGCTACGTGCTGCGCTCCGGCGGCCGCTCCACCGTGTGGCTGAACGGCGAGGCGACGATCGAGGGAGCCGACCCTCAAGGCATTCGCGTGCGCGTGCGCCGCGACGCTCCCGGGCGCGTATCGCTTGCAGTGGATGAGAATGCGCAGACCGTCCAAATGAAGATCGGCGCCACGCTCGACCATGGGTCGGGCGCGGCCCGCGATCTGATCGGCGAAGGCGAGATCAGGATTTCGCGATGAGGCGACGCGGCGCGCGGCACGCCGGTCACAGACAACGCGGCGCAGCGCTGCTTGTCATGCTCGTGGTGGTCATTCTCGGCGCGTCGTGGTTTGCGCTGACGCGGCTCGCGAGCGGCACGAACTGGCAGGCCGCGGCGCGCCTGCACAACGGCGAAGTGCTGGCGCGTGCCAAGCACGCGCTGATCGGCTACGTTGCGCTCAAGGCGGCCGAGGCGGGCGAGCGCAACCCCGGGAGGCTTCCCTGCCCGGAGGCACCCGGCTACTACGGTGACCCGGCGCAGGAAGGCATCGCGGCCGGCAGCTGCACATTGCCCAAGGTCGGCCGCCTGCCGTGGCGCACGCTCGGGCTCGACAGGACCGTCGATGCGGCGGGCGAACCGCTTTGGTACGCCGTATCCAAAGGATGGGCCTACACCAGCGCCAACCTGACGATCAACTCGGACACCCCCGGCCAGCTCACGGTGGACGGCACGGCGAACGATGCGGTCGCGCTCCTGATCGCACCCGGCGCGGCGTTCAGCGTCCCCCCGGCACCGGGCTGCGCTGCGTGGACCCAGGTGCGGCCGGTGTCGGGAACGCCCGATGTGCGCAATTACCTGGAATGCGCGAATGCCGATTCCGACCCGGCGGGAGTGTTCGCGACGGCGGGACCGAGCGGTTCCTTCAACGACCAGGTGCTGCGCGTCACCGCGGAGGAGCTTCTGGCGGCCATCGAAGCGGCGGTTGCGGTGCGGGTGGAACGCGAAGTCGTGCCGCGCCTGCGAAGCGTGTATGCCGGTGCGGAATGGAGCCTGTCGAGCGTCAACCCGGTGTTTCCGTACGCCGCACCTTTTTCCGATCCTGCAAGCGCAGATTACCGGGGCGGAGCGGGCATCTACGAGGGATTGCTGCCCTTCAGCGCCAACCAGGGGTGCAATCCACCGTCGGATGCACGCTGTTCCGGGATCTTTGTCGGCTGGGACACGACGCTTGCGCCGAGCATCGTCCAGACCGGCGGCGGCGGCACGATCCTGCCCGGCGGGGGCTGCGCCGTTTCGGCGGCGAGCGCGCAATGCATCGGCTTTTATTCGGGTTCGATCCAGTTGCGGATGAGCGCGGTCGCGCGCAATGTGGCAATGGCGCTGCGGCGGCTCGACCCGGCGCAAACCTCCGTCGAGTACGGCGTCGGCGCCTATGGACCGCCCCTGCCGGGCGCCGCAAGCGGCGCGTTCGCCTCCGACGGATCGGCGACGATCCGCATCGATGCCGTGCTGCCGGATCTCGCCGCGCCGGTGAGCCGCTATCGGATCGCCGCAAGTGCCGGCGTGCTCGCGGATCACGCGCTGCTCGATCCCGGCGACCCGACGACCGGATGGTTCGTGCGCAATCAATGGTACCGGTTCGCGTATTACGCGCTCGCGGCGAACCATGCGGCAAGCGGCACTCCGCCCCGGTCGTGCACGGCTTCGCCCCTGACCTGCCTCTCGGTCGCCAACGTGACGCCGGCCAACCAGCAGCGCGCGATCCTCGTGCTTGCCGGCCGCCGGCTGTTCGGGCAGACCCGCCCGAGCGGAAACCGCGCGGATTTCCTCGAATTCGGCAATGCCGCAAGTCCCGCCGCGTTCGAGAAGCTGCCGGTGAGCACGGCGATCGCGCCGGCGCTCAAGAAGCCGTTCAACGACCGCATCATCGTGGTGGACGCCAATCCATGATCGAACGGCAGCGCGCCTGCGCCGGCCGCGGCTTCACGTTGACCGAGCTCGCGGTCGTTCTCGCGATCATCGCCCTGTTGCTTGGAGGCATGCTGTTCACGCTCTCGGCGCAGATCGAGCAGCGGAACTTCGAGGACACCCGGCAGCGGATCGAGCAGGCGAAGAGCCTGTTGCTTGCCTACGCGATCGTCAAGGGGCGCCTGCCCTGCCCGGCGCGCAGCACGAGCTTCGGCGACGAGGTGCGCAACGCCGCCGGACAGTGCACCGACGGCGCAACGGAGGACTACTACGGCGGAAACCTCCCGGGGGGAGTCACCGGCGGACTGCTGCCGGCGCGGGCGATCGGACTGCAGGTGCTGGATGGGCAGGGATTCGCGCTCGACGCCTGGGGCGGCCGCCTTCGCTACGCGGTGGCGAAAACCGTGAGCAATTGCGCCGGCGCCTCGGTACTTCCCCATTTCACCCATGAAGCGAACCTGAAGACGAACGGCATCACCTGCCAGCCGGGCGACCTGGTGATCTGCAGGTCGGCAACCGGGATCGGCGCCGCGACCTGCGGCCCGGCAGCGAACGCGCTCACTAACCAGAACGTGGTCGTCGCATTGGTCTTCTCGACCGGGCGGAATTTCGCGGCGGTCGGCGCCGGCGGAATCGACGAGGCGGCAAACGGCAATGGCGATCCGGTATTTGTCAGTCACCCGCCCGCGCCGGCGGGCGCGCTCACCGGTGAATTCGACGACCAGATGACCTGGATCGCGGTGGGTGAACTCTATGCGCGCATGATTTCGGCCGGCGTTCTGCCGTAGGCGCCGGCGCGGGAGAGAACGAAGCAGACGTCGCCGTCGCGGTTGCTTGCCAGCTCGAGCCGCAGGCCGATCGACTCCGCGTGGCGCGCTGCCTGCAGCAAGCCGATGCCGAGGCCGTTCGCCGATTGCACCGGCGCACGCAGCAGCGACGGCCGGACCTCCGCGGGCACGGCGCGGCCGCTGTCCCAGACGCGCAGCTCGGGCGCGCCCGGCGCATCGCGCGTCCTGAGCAGCACGCGGATTTGCACCGAAGGATCGGCGGCGCGTTTCGCAAGCGCGTTCTGCAGCAGATTGTCGGCAACGCTGTCAAAAACAGCGCGCGGCACGCGCCCTCCGGCCGCCGGCCCGTCGGCCTGGAAATCGACGTCCTGACCCTGGTAGCGATGCACCAGCGCGCTCCACCAATCGGTGGTGGAGATCTGCGGTGCGCTCTCGTCTTCCGGGTGCTGCAGCCGATCCAGCGCCTCGCGCAGGCGCTGCGAGATCGCGGGCAGCTGACGCCGTATCAGCGCCTGGACCTGGGGCGAATCGCCGTCCTCGCGCGCCGCCATCGAACACAACGCGCCGAGCGATTGCAGCAGGTTCTTGACGTCGTGGGTGATGCGCGCGCCGGTCTCGTGAACCGCCTGCAGGTAACTTTGCTGCCGCAGCGCCTGCTCGCGCCGCTTGGCGGCGTGAAACTCGCCGAGCAGCTGCCCGAGCAGCCGCAGGTGCCAGTGCAATGCCGGACCGACGCGGTAGCGTGAATAGATCGTGAGCGCGAACGCGCCGTCCCCGTACTCCACCGCGTACCCGGTGCGTTCGCCGGTCTCTCCCCGCTCCTCGCCCGCCTGCCACCGGGTTCCGGCGACCCAGGGCAGGCGCGCAAGCCCTGCCACCCCTTCGGCGACGAGACCCTCGGGCCGCGCCTCGGACCGCGACAGTTCGGCGAGGAAGTGGAGCCACTTCTCGACCGGAAGGCCGATCGAGAACAGGTATCGCGAGAAGAAAACGTTCAGCCC
Organism: uncultured Enterobacteriaceae bacterium; assembly: GCA_964638135.1. GTDB lineage: Bacteria > Pseudomonadota > Gammaproteobacteria > Burkholderiales > SG8-39 > 2-02-FULL-66-14. Next base: position 33,205 of record CAZXAR010000003.1, read on the forward strand.
GGCAAAGCCGGAACCGGGATTCCATGCCAGTCCGATCACGAATATCGTCCCCGCGATCAGGAACACGGTGGCCATGAGGGCTTCGAGGTAGGAGGTCTTTCCCAGCGTCATGAACGCGAAGCCGCCGAGCACCACCACGCCCAGCACGAGCATCAGGAATATGCTGTAGAAGAAATCGATGGCCGCCGGGGTCTCGGGCGACTCCGGCTCCGCCGGAATCGCGGCAAGCACGAGGAAAAGCAGCGCCAGCCCGTACCCCACCCCCGAGAGGATTTCCGGCGCGATTTCCCGGCGCGGCGCCACCTCCGGGAGAATGACGACCGCAAGGAGCGCGAGGAGGTAGAGCAGCACCACCAGATAAAAGCGGCGCTGCCAGCGCGCGCTGTAAAGGAAGACCTTGCCGCCCACCAGGCCGGCGAGCACCACTACCCAGAACGCGAGCAACCACCAGTGGAGCCACAGCGTCACCGCCGCCGCCCCGATCGCGATCGACACGGCCTGTGCCCCCGTCACGGCCTGCTCGCCGCGCACGAACGGCTGCCACAGGAGGAGCAAGCCGAGATGCGCGAGCAGGAACGGCCGCGCCCAATCGTCTTCCATGCCCCGCAGCGCGGCGACGTGCAGCAGCGCGAGCATCGCGATCACCACGAAGCGCCAGTGACGCCGGGTCCAGATCCGGACTGCATCGGAGACGCGGGCGGCGAGCGGAATGGCCGGGCTCGGCGAAGGCATGGAGAAAACTCGCACCTAGTCTAGCGCAGCGCATCCACGGGTCACCGGCATCGGTCTGTCGAAAGCTCGTCGGGACTGTCGAGAGTCGGACAGGCACGGGCGATGCGGCCCGCAAATGAGCCGGCCGCGCGATCGATGCGCACGGCACGGAAATTGCTGCGCTAGTGCGTGAAGTCCACCACATATCGGGAGAGACTCATGAGAAGCCTGCAGAAAGGATTCACGCTGGTCGAAATCGCGATCGTGCTGGTGATCATCGGGCTCTTGCTGGGCGGCATCCTCAAGGGCCAGGAAATGATTACCCAGGCGAAGACCAAGAACGTGATCGCCGATTTTTCCGGCATTTCTGCGGCCTACCACGGCTACCAGGACCGCTATCGCGCCATTCCCGGCGACGACACCGGAGCCGCCGCGCGCTGGTCCTCGGCTCCTGCGGCGACGAGCGGCAACGGCAACGGCGTGGTCACCGGCGCGTACAACGCCGACTGCACGGGCGCGACACCGCCCGAATCGTGCCAGTGGTGGGACCACCTGCGGCGTTCGGGCTTCGTCGCCGGCAGCGGCACGCAGCAACCGTTCAACGCGGCAGCGGGAATGATCGGCGTGCAGACGGGGGACGGCGCCGGCGGCGCCATCTTCGGCGGATTCAGCGGACTGATCATCTGCTCGGCAAATCTCCCGGACAAGATCGCCATCGCCGTCGACACGCAGATGGACGACGGCGTTCCCTCCACCGGCACGGTGCGCGGCATGCTGCAGACCGCGCCCAACCCGACGCTCGGCCCGGGGACCGCGGCCACGGCTGCTTACGCGGAGACGGGCACCAACGTCTACATTCTTTGCCGGGCGCTGTGAAGTGAGCGGCGCGTAGCGAGAAGCCGCGGGGCACGGGGCCGGCGCGCCGCGCGCCTATCCCTGCAGCAGCCGGATCTCCGCCGCCGCGAGCATCTCGGGCACGCCGAGCAACACCACGACATCGCCCTGCTCGAGCGTAGTGACTTCCTGCGGCGCGAGCCGGCGCGCGGCCCCGGGGCGGCGCACCGCCTTCACCTGCACGCCGAGCTCGTCCAGCTCGAGTTCGGCAAGCGATCTGCCCAGACCGAAGGCGCCGCCCGTCAGCGTCACCGCGTGCAGCCGCGGCTGCGCCGCCTCCACCGTTTCCGGCTCGTCGCTCGCGCCGTGGAACAAGCCCTTGAGCAAGCCGTACTGCTCGTCGCGCACCGCGCGCATACGCCGCACCACGCGCGAGAGCGGCACGCCGACCCAGACCAGCGTGTGGGAGGCGAGCATGAGCCCCGATTCGAGCGCTTCGGGCACGACCTCGGAGGCGCCGGCCGCGGTGAGCCGCGCGACGTCGGTTTCGTCGCGCGCGCGCGCGATCACCGGCACCGACGGGTTGAGCGCGTGGATATGCGCAAGCACGCGCACCGCCGCGTTCGAATCGGCGAAGGTGACCGCGACCGCCGCGGCACGCGAGATCCCGGCGGCGATGAGCGCCTCGCGGCGCGAGCAATCCGCGAATACGACCGTGTCCCCGGCAAGCGCCGCCTCCCGCACGCGCTCCGGGTCGAGGTCGAGCGCGACGTAGCGCTGGCCCTCGGCGTCGAGCAGGCGCGCGAGGTGCTGGCCGTTGCGTCCGTAGCCGAGAATGATGACGTGGCGCTCGGTGCCGATCGACTGCACCGCGACACGGTGCAGCTCGACCGCGCGCAGCATCCATTCCGAGCGCGTGAAGCGCAGCACGATGCGGTCGCTCGCCGCGATGACGAACGGCGTGGCGATCATGGAGAGCACCATCGCGGCGAGCAGCGCCTGCAGCAGCGGCGCCGAGCCGATCTGGTGTTTTCCCGCCTGCGCGAGCAGCACGAAGCCGAACTCGCCCCCCTGCGCCAGGGCGAGCGCGACCCGCAGTGCCGCTCCCGGCGCGCTGCCGAACGCGCGCGACAGCAGCCCGATCAGCGCGAGCTTGCCGCCGACCAGCAGCACGAGCAGCGACAGCACCAAGAGGGGCTGGCTCACCACGGCGCGCAGATCGAGCAGCATGCCGACGGTGACGAAGAACAGCCCCAGCAGCACGTCGCGGAACGGCTTGATGTCCTCCTCGACCTGGTAGCGGTACTCGGTTTCCGCGATCAGCATGCCGGCGAGGAAGGCGCCCAGGGCGAGCGACAGCCCCGCCTCGCCGGTGATGTAGGCGAGCCCGAGCGTGACCAGGAACACGTTGAGCATGAAAAGCTCGCTCGAGCGCCCGCGCGCCACCACACCGAACCACGATCGCATCATGCGCGGGCCGACGAGGATCACCACCGCCAGGGCGAGCGCCGCCTTGACGAGCGCGAGCGCGACCGCGACGCCGATCTCCTCTGCCGGGCGGCCGAGCGCCGGCACCAGGATCAGGAGCGGCACGACCGCGAGGTCCTGGAACAGCAGCACGCCGATGATCTCGCGGCCGTGCGGCGTGTCCAGTTCCAGCCGCTCGGCAAGCAGACGCGACACGATCGCGGTCGAGGACATCGCCGCGGCGCCGCCGAGCGCGAGTCCGGCCTGCCAGCTCGCGCCGAGCGCGAGCGCGGCCGCGACGCACAGGGCGATCGTGAGCGCGACCTGCGCGAGCCCCAGGCCGAAGACCACGCGGCGCATCACCACGAGCTTGGGCAGGCTGAATTCCAGCCCGATCGAAAACATCAGGAACACGACGCCGAACTCGGCGAGGTGCCGCGTCGCATCGGTGTCCGGAACGAAGCCGAGCGCGAACGGGCCGAGCGCGAGGCCGGTCAGCACGTAGCCGATCATCGGCGGCAGCTGCAGGCGCCGGCACGCGATCACGGCAAGCACCGCGAATGCGAGCAGCACCAGGACCGGCAGAAGCGCGTCGCGCGCGGTTTCCATCGAGGGACGCCGGAGGGGTTGGGCTATACTTTGCGGCTATGATAAGCGCAGTGCGTGCTCCCGGGCTGAACACGCCGCGTGCGCTGCGCGCCTCCCCCAATGCGCTCGAACTCGCGCGCAACGTGCTCAAGATCGAGGCCGAGGCGGTGCGCGCGCTCATCGCGCGCCTCGACGACCGGTTTCTCGATGCGCTGTCGCTGATCCAGCAATCGATGGGCGGCGGCGGGCGCGTGATCGTGAGCGGGATCGGCAAATCCGGTCACATTGCGCGCAAGATCGCCTCCACCCTGGCAAGCACCGGGACGCCGGCGTACTTCGTGCATCCGGCCGAGGCGAGCCACGGCGATCTCGGCATGATCCGCAAGAACGACGTCTTTATCGGCATCTCGAACTCCGGCGAGAGCGAGGAGCTGATGCACATCGTTCCGCTGATCAAGCGCGAGGGGGCGAAGCTGATCGGAATCACCGGCAGCGCGGGCTCCTCGCTCGCGCGCGCGGCGGACATCCTTCTCGATGCGGGCGTCGAACGCGAGGCCTGCCCGCTCAACCTGTCGCCGACCGCGAGCACCACGGCGGCGCTCGCGCTCGGCGACGCGCTCGCCGTCGCGCTGCTCGACGCGCGGGGCTTCTCCAAGGCCGATTTTGCGCGCTCGCACCCGCGCGGCTCGCTGCACCGCGAGGCGCTCAAGCACGTGGCCGACGTCATGCGCCGCGGCGACGGCATTCCCGTGGTGCGCGCCGGCACCTCGATCCGCAAGGCGCTGCAGGTCATGACCCGCGGCGGCATGGGCATGATCGTGATCGTGGACGCGCGCCGGCGCGTGAAGGGAATCTTCACCGACGGCGACCTGCGCCGCAAGCTCGACCGCATCGCCACGCGCCGGGCGACGCGCATCGACCAGGTGATGACCTCCGGACCGCGCACGATCGGGCCGCAGGCGCTCGCGGTCGAGGCGGTGGAGCTGATGGAACGCCACAAGATCAACCAGCTCGTGGCGGTGGACGACGCCGGCGCCGTGGTCGGCGCGCTGAACATGCACGACCTGTTCCGCGCCAAGGTGCTCTAGCGCGGGCGCTTGGCCGATGCACGCCGCGGCACCCGACGCGCTCGAGCGCGCGAGGCGCGTTCGCCTCATGGCGTTCGACGTCGACGGCGTCCTGACCGACGGTCGCCTGTGGTACGGCCCGCAGGGCGAGGCGCTGAAATCGTTCAGCGCGCACGACGGCCACGGCATGAAGATGCTCGGCGGCTCGGGCGTGGTGCTGGCGCTCCTCTCGGGACGGAAGTCGGACGCGGTCGCGCGGCGCGCGGCCGAACTCGGCGTCGTCCACGTCCTGCAGGGCATCGACGACAAGCGCGCGGCGTTCGAGGCGCTGCTGGAAAGGCTCGCGCTCGGCGCCGAGGCCGCGGGCTACATGGGAGACGAACTGGTGGATCTGCCGGTGCTGCGGCTGTGCGGTTTCGCCTGCGCGCCGGCGAGCGCGCCGGAGCCGGTGCGGCAGCACGTCCACTACGTCGCCGCCGCCGCCGCCGGCGCCGGCGCGGCGCGCGAAGTGTGCGAATTCGTGATGCGCGCGCAGGGCACCTTCGACCGCGTGCTCGCCGCCGCGTTGAAGTGAGGTTCTCCTCGACGCGCCTGTTTCCGCTGCTCCTGATGCTCGCGCTCGCGCTGCTGACGTTCTGGCTGGAGCGCACGGTGCGCGAGGAGCAGGTGCACCCTTCGCTGCGGCGCCATGATCCGGATTATCGGGTCGAGGACTTCGTGATCACCCGGTTCAACGCCGCCGGGGCGCAGGAATCTACGCTCTCGGCGGCGAAAATGATACATTACCCGGACGACGGCTCGACCGAGCTGGTCGCGCCACGCGTGGTGCAAGCCAGGCCGAACGAGCCGCGCATGACGCTGACCGCGGACCGCGGCGCCCTTTCACACGACGGCGAAGAGGTGTTCCTCTATGGCAACGTCCAGCTGGTCCGCGAGGCCGGCGCGGGGCGGCCCGAAGCGCGCATGCACACGAACTTCCTGCACGTGATCGGCGGCAAGTCGCTGGTGCGCACCGACCGCGAGGTGACCGTGCTCGAGCCGGGCCGCGCCCTGTCCGGGGGCGCCATGGAGTATCGCAACGATACCGCGCAGCTGTACCTGCGCGGACAGGTGCGCGGCCGCTTCGACCCGAAGCGCAGGAGCTCCCGCGCACCGTGAGAACCGGACTCGATGCCGCCATCGTGGCGGCGCTCGCGGCGGCCCTGCTTCAGCTCTCGGCCAGCCCTGCTACGGCCGAAAAGGCCGACAAGGCCAAGCCGACCCAGCTGGAGGCGAACCGGATGAGCGCCGACGATGCGCGCCGCATCAGCATCTTCGAGGGCAACGTCGTGCTGAGCAAGGGCACGATCACGGTGCGCGCCGAGCGGATCGTGGTCCGGATCGACGCCGACGGATTCCAGCACGTGAGCGCCACGGGCAGCCCGGTGCGCTTCCGCCAGAAGGGCGATGCGCGGCGCGACGCCGAGGGCGTGTGGACCGAAGCGGAGGCGCTGCGCGTCGAGATGGACGGCCGCAACGACCGCATCGAGCTGTTCGAGCGCGCGCGCGTCATGCGCGATCAGGACGAGGTGCGCGGCGAGTACATTTTCCTCGACCAGCGCTCGGAATTCTTCTCGGTGAGCACGGCCAAGGGCGCATCGGCGGCCTCGGCGGAGGGTCGCGTGCGGGCGGTGATCCAGCCCAAGGCTCCGCCCGCCGGCGGATCCGCGCCGTCGGCCGCGAGTCCGGGGCCCGCCCCGGCTGCGCCGGAGGCCGCGAAACCGCCCGCGCGATGAGCGTTCTGCGCGTCGAGAACCTGCGCAAGCGCTACAAGTCGCGCACCGTGGTACAGGGCGTGTCGCTCGATGTCGCGAGCGGCGAGGTCGTCGGCCTGCTGGGGCCCAACGGCGCCGGCAAAACCACGTGCTTCTACATGATCGTCGGCCTCGTGCCCGCGGACGCCGGCCGCATCCACCTCGACGGCCAGGAACTCACGCACCTTCCGATCCACCGCCGCGCCCGCCTCGGCATATCCTATCTGCCGCAGGAAAACTCGGTCTTTCGCAAGCTCACGGTGGAGGAAAATGTCCAGGCAGTCCTCGAGCTGCAGGGGCTCGCGCCGCAGGACATCGAGCCGCGTCTCGTCGAGCTGCTCGCCGAGCTCAACATCGCGCATCTGCGCAAGCACACGGCGCTATCGCTTTCGGGCGGCGAGCGGCGGCGCCTGGAGATTGCGCGCGCCCTCGGCACCAAGCCGGTCTTCATCCTGCTCGACGAGCCCTTCGCGGGCGTCGATCCGATCGCGGTACTCGACATCCAGCGCATCATCCGCTTTCTCAAGGAGCGCAGCATCGGCGTGCTCATCACCGACCACAACGTGCGCGAAACGCTCGGCATCTGCGACCACGCCTACATCATCAACGAAGGATCGGTGCTCGCGGCGGGCCGCCCGGAGGAAATTGTCTATAATGAAAGCGTTCGCCGGGTCTACCTCGGCGAGCATTTCCGCATGTAGCGGGGATCGCGCCACGATCCATCGCGCGCGCCCTGCGGCCAGATGAAGCCGACCCTCCAGCTCCGGCTCTCGCAGCAACTGACGCTCACCCCGCAGCTGCAGCAGTCGATCCGCCTGCTGCAACTGTCGACCGCGGAGCTGAACCAGGAAATCGAGCGCGCGCTGATGGAAAACCCGATCCTCGAGCGCGAGGACGGGGGCGGCGAATCCGCGCCGCCGCCGCGCGGCTCGGCCGACGCCCTGTCGCGCGTCGAGACGCCGGTGGCGCCCGAGCACGGCGAGGACCTTGCACCGGACTACGCCGTGCCCTGGCGCGGCGGCGGCGATGACGACGACGAAGGCGACCGCACGTTCTCGGCGCCGGACACGCCGACCTTTCGCGACCACCTGTACGAGCAGCTTTCGCTCACCAACCTGGACGGGCGCGACCGCGCGCGGGTCGCGTTCCTGATCGATCTGCTGGACGAGGACGGCTACCTGACCCAGAGCCTGGAAGAGGCCGCGTCGATGCTCTCCCCGGGAGCGGAAACCGGACTCGATGAGCTCGCGATTGCGCTCCGGCATCTGCAGAACTTCGAGCCGTCCGGCGTCGGAGCGCGCAGCCCCGGCGAATGCCTCGCGCTGCAGATCCGCGCCCAGGGCGCAAGCGATCCGGTCCGCGTACTGGCGCTGCGCATCGTCGAGCACCATCTCGAACTGCTTGCGGCGCACGACTATGCGCGCCTGCGGGCGCTCACCGGCGCGACGGACGAGGCGCTGCGCGCGGCGCAGCAGTTCATCCGCAGCCTCAATCCGCGGCCGGGCGCCGCGTACGCGAAGCTCGAGGCGCGCTACGTCGTGCCCGATGTGATCGTGCGCAGGACCCGCGAAGGCTGGCGCGCGAGCCTCAATCCGGAGGCGATGCCGCGGCTGCGCGTGAACCGCGTGTACGCGGAGCTCGCCGCGGGCCGCGCCAACGGCGGCAGCGCGTTTTCCGCCAAGCTCCAGGAGGCCCGCTGGCTGATCAAGAACGTGCGGCAGCGGTTCGATACCATTCTTCGCGTTTCGCAGGCGATCGTCGAGCGCCAGCGCCATTTCTTCGAGCACGGCGAAGTGGCGATGCGGCCCATGGTGCTGCGCGAGATCGCGCAGATGCTCGGGTTGCACGAGAGCACGATTTCGCGCGTCACCACGCAGAAGTTCATGGCGACGCCGCGCGGGACGTTCGAGCTGAAGTATTTCTTCGGCAGCCACGTCGCCACCGAGACGGGCGGCGCGGCGTCGGCCACCGCGATCCGGGCGCTCATCCGGCAGCTCGTCGCCGCCGAAGACCGGCGCGCGCCGCTCTCGGACGCGCGCATCGCGCAGCTTCTGGGCGAACAGGGTATCGTGGTGGCGCGGCGCACGATCGCGAAATACCGGGAATCCCTGCTGATCCCACCGGTCAAACAGAGAAAGAGCCTTTGAAAAATGACGATGCGCTGCCCGTGCAAGGGTCGCGCGATCCCGCAGCGCGGCAAATCCGGCAAAGTCCCCAACACCAGAGGAGACGGCGAATGAATCTCAACGTGAGCGGCCACCATCTCGACATCACTTCCGCGATCCGCAGGTACGTCAGCTCGAAGCTGGGGCGCGTGACGCGCCATTTCGACCATGTGATCGACGCCCACGTGATCCTTTCGGTGGCCAAGCTCCGGCAGAAGGCCGAGGTGACGCTGCATGTGCGCGGCAAGGACATCCACTGCGCCTGCGAGGACGCGGACCTGTACGCGGCAATCGACCTGCTCGCCGACAAGCTCGATCGGCAGGTGCAAAAATATAAGGGCAAGCGCTACGCGAAGCCCCACGACGCGATCAAGCGGCGCAAGGCGGCCTGAGACAGCCCGGCCCGGCCTGGGACGTCCACATCCGCTATAATCCGCGCCCTCCAAGGCCCGCCCCGTTTCCGGTTTCATGAACCTTGTCGCGAAGCTCCTGCCGCCGGGCAACGTGCTGCTCGACCTGTCGGTTTCGAGCAAAAAGCGCCTGTTCGAGCAGGTGGGGCTCCTGTTCGAGAACAATCACGGCATCGCGCGCAATCTCGTCTTCGACAGCCTGTTCGACCGCGAGCGGCTCGGTTCCACCGGTCTCGGGCAGGGGGTGGCGATTCCGCACGGCCGCATCAAGGGGCTGAAGGAAGCGCTCGGCGCCCTGGTGCGGCTCGCGCAGCCGGTGCCGTTTGACGGGCCCGACGGCAAGCCGGTCAATCTGGTGTTCATTCTCCTGGTGCCCGAGCAGGCCACCGAGAAGCACCTCCAGATCCTTTCCGAGCTCGCGCAGCTGTTCAGCGACCGTGCGCTGCGCGAGGCCATGGCAAGCGCGCCCGACGCCGGGGCGCTGCACCAGCTCATTTCGGCGTGGCAGCCCGATGCTGCAGGTCAGCGTCAAGCGGTTGCATGACGACAACCGCGAGGCGCTCGCGCTCGCCTGGGTCGCGGCGCGCGAAAGCGCTGCCGCCGTGCGCCGCGAGGCCGCGGCCTCCGCGGCGCTGATCGGCCACCTCAACCTCACCCATCCCAACAGCATCCAGGTCATCGGCGCCTACGAGGCGAAGCTCGCCTTGCGCTACGAGGCCGCCCGGCGCGCCGACCTTGCCGAGAAGCTGATCGCCGCCGGCCCGACCGTGGTCATCTTCGCCGACGACGTGCCGCCGTTTCCGGAGCTCGTTCAGATCGCGCAGCGCGCCGGAACGCCGGTTTTCGCCACCCCGGTTCCGGCGGCCCGCGTCATCGAAAAGCTTTCGCGCTATCTCGGCAAGGCGCTCGCCGACACGACCGAGCGGCACGGCGTGCTGATGGACGTGCTGGGCCTCGGGGTCCTGATCACGGGCGAGTCCGGCGTCGGCAAGAGCGAATTGGGCCTCGAACTCATCAGCCGCGGCCACGGTCTCGTTGCCGACGACGTGGTCGAGATCTCGCGCATCGCCGCCACTGCGCTCGAGGGCCGCTGCCCGGCGCTGCTCAGGGATTTCCTCGAGGTGCGCGGGCTCGGTCTGCTCAACATCCGCACCATCTTCGGCGAGACCGCGGTGCGGCCCAAGATGAAGCTCAAGCTGATCGCGCACCTCGAAAAGCCGGGCGGCGGCGCCGCGCGCGACACCCGCGAGCGCCTGCCGCTCGCGGAACTGTCCGAGGACATCCTCGGCGTCACGGTGCGCAAGGTCGTCATCCCGGTGGCCGAGGGGCGAAACCTCGCGGTGCTGGTCGAGGCCGCGGTGCGCAATTACATCCTGCAGCTGCGGGGGGTCGACTCGATGGCCGAGTTCATGCAGCGGCAAAAAGGCGAAATGGAGAAAGGCGCGGAGGCCGCAACGGCCAAAGGGCCGCGCCGGTAGAACCTGCCGTCTCCCTGGGGCCGGCCGTTTTTGCATTACAGTAGCCGCGCATGCAGTTGATCCTGGTGAGCGGCCTGTCCGGTTCGGGCAAGAGCATCGCGCTCGATGTGCTCGAGGACGCCGGCTATTACTGCGTCGATAACCTGCCCGCGACCCTGCTCGACGACGTGCTCGCGTTTGTCTCCGGCGCGGGGTGCGACCGGATCGCGGTCAGCATCGATGCGCGCAGCGCGGCGCTTTCGTCGCTTCCGGAACGCGTCGCCGCGATCAAGGAGCGCGGCGTCGATTGCCGCGTGCTGTTTCTCGAGGCCGTCGCGGGGACCCTGTTGCGCCGCTACTCCGAAACCCGGCGACGCCATCCGCTCGCCGGAGCAGGTCTGACGCTCGCCGAGGCGATCGAACGGGAACGGAGCCTGCTCGCGGGCGTGGCGGACCTCGGACACCGCATCGATACGAGCGACCTGCAGCCCAAGGCGCTGCGCGGCTGGATCCGCGATCTGCTCGGCCTCGGCGGCGGTGGCCTCACCCTGCTGTTCGAATCGTTCGCGTACAAGGACGGCATTCCACTCGATGCCGACTGGGTGATCGATGCGCGCATGCTTCCCAATCCGCACTACGACCCGGCGCTGCGCCCGTTCACCGGCCGCGACCGCGCGGTGATCGAGTTCCTCGAACGGCAGGAGCCCGTGCTGGCGCTGTTCCAGGATGTCTGCGGGTTCCTCGGCCGCTGGCTGCCGGAGGTGGTGCGCGACAACCGCAGCTACCTCACGGTCGCAATCGGCTGCACCGGGGGCCGCCACCGCTCGGTTTACCTCGCCGAGCGCCTGGCGCAGCACTTCGCCGCCGAGTGGCGCGTGCTGGTGCGCCACCGCGCGCTTGCAGCGGACTCGACATGAATGCCGGCACCGCGGTTCGCGAGGTGGCGCTTTTTCCGCTGCACACGGTGCTCTTCCCGGGCGGGACGCTGCCGCTGCGCGTGTTCGAGCCGCGCTACATGCACATGGCGACCGGATGCCTGCGCGACGACGAACCGTTCGGCGTGTGCCTCATCGGCGAAGGATCCGAGGTGGGCGCGCCCGCGGTTCCCGAGCCGGTCGGATGCCTCGCGCGCATCGTGCAATGGGACATGGAGCAGCTCGGGCTGCTCAAGATCACGGCGCGCGGCGAGCGCCGCTTCCGCATCCTGCGGCGGCGCATCGAGGCCGATGGACTGGCGCGCGCCGAGATCGACCTGCTGCCCGAGGAAGACGACGCCGAGGTGCCGGCGCGTCTGGGCGCCTGCGCCGCGCTGCTCCGGGCGGTGCTGAAGGAACAAGGCGGTGCGGCCGAGGGACTGCCGTTCTCCTCCAGCGCCTGGGTCAGCGCGCGGCTCGCCGAAATCCTGCCGGTTCCGCTCGCGCTCAAGCAAAAGCTGCTGGAAATGAACGACAGCCTCGAGCGGCTCCGGGTCCTGCATCGGATCCTTGCCGTGCAGGAACTATTGCCCTCCGGCTAGCGTCTGCAGCAGTCTTCTTACGGGTGCGGGCACGGCGCCCCGGACCGCGTCCGCAAGGCGAATCCAGCGCTGCTCGGGGCGCTTGCGACCGCACACCGCTCGTCCCCGGAAAAGCAGCGGGTGCACTCTCAGGCGGAAGTGGGAAAACCCGTGCTCGAACGAAGGCAGGCGCTGCACGGATGCGCGCTCGCAGCCAAGCGCGCGGCGGACCGATCGGAATTCGCCCTGCGTCGCCTGCGGAAAGGCCCACAGTCCACCCCACAACCCGTCCGAGGGCTGGCGCTCCAGGAGCACGCGCCCGCGGTGCACCCGCAGCAGCCAGTGCCGCACGCGGACCGGCAGCGCCTTTTTCGGCCGTGGCGCCGGAATGCGGTCGATCCGGCCTTCCTTCAGCGCTACGCATTGCGGCGCGAGCGGGCATTGCGCACAGCGCGGCTGCGTCCGCAGACAGACCATCGCCCCCAGGTCCATCAACCCTTGCGTGTAGGCACGAATCGAGCGCCGCGGAAGCTGCGCTTCGGCGAGACTCCAGAGCCGGCGCGCCACGGCAGGATGCCCCGGAAAACCGCCGACACCGAACGAGCGCGCAAGCACGCGCCGCACGTTCCCATCGAGGATCGCGGCACGTCGGCCGAACGCAAACACCGCGATCGCCGCCGCGGTCGATCGCCCCACGCCGGGCAGCGCCGCAAGCGCCTCCGGGGCGCGCGGAAAGCGGCCGGCGCGCTCGGCGACGAGGCGCCGCGCGGCCGCGCGCAGATTGCGGGCGCGCGCGTAATAGCCAAGGCCGCTCCAGGAGCCGAGGACTTCGCCCTCGCGGGCGCGCGCGAGCGCCTGCACGTCGGGAAAGCGCGCCAGGAAGCGCTCGTAATACGGGATCACCGCGTCGACCCGCGTCTGCTGCAGCATGACTTCGGAAACCCAGATGCGGTACGGGTCCCGGCTGCGCTGCCAGGGAAGGTCATGGCGCCCGTGGCGGCGCTGCCAGCGCACGACGCTCCGCGCGAATTCCTGCACCGACCGATTCTAGCGACGAAGGTTTGACGGCGGATAACGAATTCGGCAACATCCGTGCTCCTCCGGCCGCCACCTCATGCTTGCCTTCATCGTGCGCCGCCTCGCGCAGGCCGTTCTGGTGATGCTGGCCGTGGGCCTGATCGCGTTCTCGCTGTTCCGTTTCGTCGGCGACCCGGTCCTGTTCATGCTTGGGCAGGACGCGACCCCGGAGGACCGCGAGCGCGTGACGCGCCTGCTCGGCCTCGACCAGCCGTTCTACGCCCAGTACGCGAGCTTCCTCGGCCGCGCGATCCAGGGAGACTTCGGCCTGAGCCTGCGCCAGGTGCGTCCGGTCTCGACGCTTTTCCTCGAACGCCTGCCGGCGACGCTGGAGCTGTCGCTGCTCGCCGCGCTTCTTGCCCTGGTCGCGGGAATCGCGATGGGCGTGTACACCGCGCTGCGGCGCGATGCGTGGCTGTCGCAGTTCCTGCTCGCCGTTTCGCTCATCGGCGTCTCGCTGCCGACGTTCCTGATCGGCATTCTGCTGATCCTCGTCTTTGCCGTGATCCTCGGCTGGCTGCCCTCGTTCGGCCGCGGCGAGACCGTGGCGCTCGGCTGGTGGACGACGGGCCTTCTCACCTGGTCCGGACTGAAGGCGCTCATCCTGCCTTCGATCACGCTCGGCCTTTTCCAGATGACGCTGATCCAGCGCCTGGTGCGCTCCGAGATGCTGGAAGTCCTGCGCACCGATTACATCAAGTTCGCGCGCGCGCGCGGGCTCACCGACCGCGTCGTGCACTTCCGCCACGCGCTCAAGAACACCCTGGTGCCGGTGATCACGATCACGGGACTGCAGCTCGGCGCGATCATCGCGTTCGCCATCATCACCGAGACGGTCTTCCAGTGGCCCGGGATGGGGTTGCTGTTCATCCAGGCGGTCGCGTTCGCCGATGTCCCGGTGATGGCGGCGTACCTGTGCCTGATCGCGCTGTTTTTCGTCGTGATCAACCTGATCGTGGACCTGCTGTACTACGCGGTGGACCCGCGCCTGAGAATCGAGCGCACGGTCGCCGCGCACTAGAGAGGAAAGCCGATGCCGAGCCCCGTCGATCACATCCGCGGCTACCACGCCGAGCTGACCCGGATCCGCCGCGACATCCATGCGCACCCGGAACTCGCGTTCGAGGAGACGCGCACCTCGGAAGTCGTCGCCTCCGCGCTCGAGCGCTGGGGAATCGAGGTGCACCGCGGCCTTGCCAAGACCGGCGTGGTCGGCGTGATCAAGGGAAAGACGCGCGCGAGCGGGCGCGCCATCGGCCTGCGCGCCGACATGGACTGCCTGCCGCTCCTCGAGGCGGGCGACCGGCCCTACAAATCCACGCATCCGGGCAGGATGCACGCCTGCGGACACGACGGCCACACCACGATGCTGCTCGGTACCGCGCGCTACCTCGCCGAGACGCGCAACTTCGACGGCACGGCGTACCTGATCTTCCAGCCGGCCGAGGAGGGGGGCGCGGGCGCCGACCGCATGGTGAAGGAGGGGCTGTTCGAGAACTTTCCGGCCGACACGGTGTATGCGCTGCACAACTGGCCGATGCTCGAGCCGGGGAAAATCGCGGTACGGGCCGGTCCCGTGATGGCCGCCACCGACGAAATCCAGATCACGGTGCATGGAAAAGGCGGCCATGGAGCGCTTCCGCACCTCGCCGCCGATCCGGTCGTGGCGAGCGCGCAGATCGTGAGCGCGCTGCAGACGATTGCCAGCCGCAACGTCAACCCGCTCGATGCCGCGGTCGTGAGCATCTGCTCGATGCAGACGAGCCAGGTCGGCGCGTTCAACATCATTCCCGACTTCGTGCGGCTGGTCGGCACCGTGCGCACGTTCCGCGCCGAGACGCGCGCGCTCGCCGAACGCAGGGTGCGCGAGATCGCGACCGCGGTCGCCGAGGCAATGGGCGGCAGTGCGGCGCTCGAGTACCGGCGCGGCTACCCGGCGACCGTGAACCATGCGCGCGAGGCGGAGTTCGCCGCCGCCGTGGGCGAGCG
>CAZXAR010000004.1:0-46658 GCA_964638135.1 uncultured Enterobacteriaceae bacterium
CCGCGCCATCACCGAGCGCTGGGCCGACGAGCTGGTGCGGCGCAACGCGCGCTAGTTGCGCGCCAGGCCCTCGCTCCAGCGGTCGTACACGCGGTTGGCGACGTGGTGCAGGCGCTCGATCCGCTGCGCCAGATTCTGCGCCATCGCTTCCGCCTGCTGCACGGCGGGGCTCGCGCGGTTCCGCTCGATGTCCCGGCGCCCGCCGCGGCACCAGGCGCGCACCAGGTCCTCGGTCATCTCGATGTGGCACTGCAGTCCGAGGTGCTTGCCGAGCGCAAATGCCTGATTGGCGCAGTGCGCATTGGACAGGATGCGGGTCGCGCCCGGCGGGATGCTGAAGGTCTCGCCATGCCAGTGAAAGCTCTCGAAAGCGGGGTCCTCGCCGAACCACTCGCGCGCCACCCCGTTGTCCTCGACCCGCACGTCCCCCCAGCCGATCTCCCACACCGGGTTGCGCGTCACCGTGCCGCCGAAGGCCCTGCACATGAGCTGCGCGCCCAGGCAATGGCCGAGCGTGGGAACGTCCTTGCGCACCGCGTCCCGCACCAGCTCGGCGACCGGGGCGATCCACGGCAGGTCGTCATTCACGCTCATCGGTCCGCCCATCAGCACGATTCCCGAGAACGCGCGCGCGTCCTTCGGCGGCGCTTCGCCCGCGTCGATCGCCGCGAGCTGCCAGGGAATCGATCGGCGTTCGAGGTAAGTGGCAAAATAGGCGGGCCCCTCGGGGCGCGCGTGTCGAAGAATGGCGACCGGCTTCATGCTCCGGCATTTTAGTGCCGCACTGCTTGCTTTCGCAGCGCCGCAGGCGCTCGCGCTCGATGTGCAGCTGATCGGCACGTTCGGCGACCAGGCGGCGGTCCTCTCGATCGACGGCGGCGCGCCGAAGACGGTGCGGGTCGGGCAGCGCGTCGACGGGGTATCCGTGGTTTCGGTCGACAAGGGCCACGCGACGGTGCTCGTCGAAGGCAAGCGCCGCACGCTCGCGCCCGGCGCGCACTACAGCTCGCAGACCGTGCAGGACAGCCGCCAGAGCGTGGTGCTCACCGCCGATGCACGCGGTCATTTCTACTCCGAAGGAAGCGTCAACGGCGGCGCGGTGCGTTTCCTGGTCGATACCGGGGCCACCTCGGTCGTGCTGCCCGCCGCCGACGCCCAGCGCCTGGGGCTGAATTTCCGCCAGGGCAAGCCGGGCATCCTGCGCACCGCCAACGGCCTGGTGCCGGTGTGGCGCGTCCGGCTCGACACGGTGAAGGTGGGCGGCATCGAACTCGGCAACATCGATGCGACCGTGGTCGAGCAGGGACTGGACATTGCGCTGCTCGGGATGAGTTTTCTCAATCGCCTCGAGATGCGGCGCGACGGCGACCGGATGACGCTCACGCGGCGCTTCTGAGCACGCTCGCGCCGGCCGGGGCGGGCGCGGCGCGCGCCTGCGGCGACCATTCGCGCTCCAGCCCCTGGCTGTAGCGCGACATCGCCACGCAGAACACGAAGTACACGGCCGAGGCGAACAGGTACGCCTCGACGCCGAAACCGGACCACGCCGGTTCCTGCAGCGACACCTTGACCGCGGTAAGGAGGTCGAACAGGCCGATGATCACCACGAGCGAAGTGTCCTTGAAGAATCCGATGAACGTGTTGACGAGCGGCGGGATCGACAGGCGCAGCGCCTGCGGCAGGATCACCAGCGCCATCGTGTTCCAGTATCCGAGCCCGAGCGCATGCGCCTGCTCGTACTGCTCGCGCGCGACCGCCTGCAGTCCGCCGCGCACCACCTCGGCGAGGTAGGCGGCGGCGAACAGGATCATCGCGATCAGCGCGCGCAGCAGCTTGTCGATGGTCACGCCCTGGGGCAGGAAGAGCGGCAGCATCACCGAAGCCATGAACAGGAGCGAGATCAGCGGCACGCCGCGGATCAGCTCGATGTAGCCGACGCACAGGCCGCGCACGAGCGGCATCGTGGAGCGCCGGCCGAGCGCGACCAGGATCGAAAGCGGAAACGCGAAGGCAAGGCCGAACGTGGCGAGGAGCAGCGTGAGGACGAGCCCGCCCCAGCGCTCGTTCTCCACGTACGCGAGGCCGAAAAGGCCGCCCCACATCAGTACGCCCACCGCGGTGAGCCCCGCGAGCCAGGCGAGCGCAAGCCACGGCCGCCAAGAGCGGCGCCACGCCGAGAGCAGGTACAGCCCGATGAGCAGCGCGATCGCGCCCGCCGGGCGCCACTGCTCGGCGAACGGGTAGGTGCCGAACAGGATGAAGCGGTGCTTCTCCGCAATGAACGCCCAGCACGCGCCCTCGCCTTTCGCCGCGCGGCAGGCGCGCGGGTCGGCCGCGCTCCACACCGCGTCCACGAACGCCCAATCGGCGAAGGCCGGCAGGAGCTGCCAGGCAAGCCAGAGAACGGCAACGCTCGCCAGGGTGTTGGCCGCGCCGGAGAACAGGTTTTCGCGCAGCCACCTCATCGCTGCGTCCCCTTGAGGGCGAAGCGTGCGTTGTACCAGTTCATGAGCGCGGAGATCGAAAGGCTGATCGTCAGGTACACGGCCATGATCACCACGATGCCCTCGATCGCCTGCCCGGTCTGGTTGATCGCGGTGTTGGCGATGGAAACGAGGTCCGGGTAGCCGATCGCCACCGCGAGCGAGCTGTTCTTGGTGAGGTTGAGGTACTGGCTCGTCATCGGCGGCACGATCAGGCGCAGCGCCTGCGGCACGATCACGTGCCGCAGGGCGGCGCGGCGCGCAAGTCCGAGCGCCTGCGCCGCCTCGACCTGCCCGCGCGCCACCGCGAGGATACCGGCGCGCACGATTTCGGCGATGAATGCCGCGGTGTATGACACCAGCCCGGCGAGCAGCGCGGAGAATTCCGGGGTCAGGACGATTCCGCCGGAAAAGTTGAACCCGGCGAGCGCCGGCCGCTCGAGCGCGAACGGAACCCACGACGCGATCGCCGGAAACGCGATGCCGCGGTTGCTCAGGTAAAGGCCCGCGAGCGGCTCGAGCGCCTCGCGCGGACCCGGCAGGTTTTCCGAGATGAGCGCATACCAGAAGAAGAGCTGCACCAGCAGCGGCACGTTGCGGATCGCCTCCACGTAGGCGGCGGCAAGCTTCGCCAGCAGCCAGTTGGGCGAAAGCCGCGCCAGCCCGAGGAGCGCTCCCAGCACCGTCGCCGCCACGATCCCGATCGCCGCGACGCGGAAGGTGTTGAGCACGCCGACGGCGAGCGCGCGCAGGTAGCTGTCGGCGGCGCCGTAGGCAAGGAAGGTGGTTTCGCCGATCTCGAATCCGGCCTCGCGCCCGAGGAAGGCAAACCCGCTCGCGATGTTGCGCGCCTCGAGGTTCGCGGCGGCGTTGGAGACGAAATACCAGCCGGCGAAAAGCGCCGCGGCGGCGAGCGCCGCCTGATAGGCGACCTCCCGAAGCTTCAAACTAGCGGATCGGTGGCGCGTACATCAGCCCGCCGTCCTTCCACAGCGCGTTCAGGCCGCGCTCGAAGCCGAGCGGCTTGAGGTTGGCCTCGAACGATTCGCCGTAATTGCCGACCTGCTTGACGATGTTGAGCGCCCAGCGGTTGTCCAGGCCGAGCATCTTGCCGATGTCGCCGGTCGCGCCGACGAAGCGCTGCACCCCCGGATCCTTGCTGCCCGCCTGCTGCTCGATGTTCTTCGAGGTGAGTCCCATCTCCTCGGCCTCGACCATGGCGAAAAGCGACCACTTCACCACGTCGAACCACTTGTCGTCGCCGTGGCGCACCACGGGACCGAGCGGTTCCTTGGAGATGACCTCGGGCAGGATCACGTGGTCGGCCGGGTTCGGCGCGCGCGAGCCGCGCACGCTCACCAGCCCCGAGACATCGGTCGTGTACACGTCGCAGCGGCCCGCGAAGTAGGCGTTCAGCACCTCCTCCAGCTTTTCGATCACCACCGGCTTGAAGGTCATGCGGTTGGCGCGGAAGTAATCCGACAGGTTGAGTTCGGTGGTCGTGCCGGGCTGCACGCACACGGTCGCGCCGTTGAGCTGCCTGGCGCTCTTGACGTTGAGTTTCCGCGGCACCATGAACCCCTGCCCGTCGTAGTAGTTGACGCCGACGAAGTTCAGTCCGAGGCTGGTGTCGCGCGTGATCGTCCACGTGGTGTTGCGGGAGAGCACGTCCACTTCGCCCGATTGCAGCGCGGTGAAGCGCTGCTGCGCCGTGAGCGGCGTGTAGCGCACCTTGCTCGCGTCGCCGAACACCGCCGCCGCGACCGCGCGGCACAGATCCACGTCGACGCCCTTCCACACCCCTTTCGAGTCCGGCTGCGAGAACCCGGCGAGGCCCGTGTTGACGCCGCACTGCACGAACCCCTTGGACTTCACTGCATCGAGCGTCGATTGCGCCTGCGCCGTGGCGGCGAACGCGAGCGCGGAAAACAGCGTGACAACGGTCTTCATCTCGGTCTCCTTTATATCGATCCTATCGTCCGGGAACCAGCGGCACGAATCTTACAGGCAGTACGTTGCGCTGTTCCACTGTGCCGTCCGCCTTCTTCGTGATGAGCAGCAGGTACTGCACCTCCCAGCGCTCGCCCACGGGAATCACCATCCGGCCACCGGGCTTCAACTGGTCGACGAGCGCCTGCGGGACGCGCGGCGCCGCGGCAGTCACCACGATGCCGTCGAAC
Source organism: uncultured Enterobacteriaceae bacterium (assembly GCA_964638135.1). Lineage (GTDB taxonomy): Bacteria > Pseudomonadota > Gammaproteobacteria > Burkholderiales > SG8-39 > 2-02-FULL-66-14. Next base: position 4,664 of record CAZXAR010000004.1, read on the forward strand.
GGCGCCTTTTCCGGCCAGCCCTTGTAGCCGTCGCCGATCCGCACTTCGATGTTGCGATAGCCGAGCGCCGCAAGCCGCGCCTCCGCCTCGCGCCCCAGCGCCTCGACGATTTCGATCGTGTACACCTGCTTCACGATCTCGGCGAGGATGGCGGCCTGGTATCCCGAGCCGGTGCCGATCTCGAGCACCACCTGGTGCGGTTCGGGCGCGATCAGGTCGGCCGATAGCGCGACGATGTAGGGCTGCGAAATCGTCTGGCCGTGGCCGATCGGCAGCGGGTGGTTGCGGTAGGCGAGCGGCGCCTGCTCCGCGGGCACGAGCCGATGGCGCTCCACCTTGCCAAGCGCCGCGCGCACGCGCGGCGACAGGGCGCGCAGCCCGGTCTCGGCGCGGGTCTCCGCGTACATCGCCTCCACCTCCGCGACCAGGCGCGCGCGCTGCGCGGCGTAGTCCTGCGCGTCGGCGCCGCTCATGCCGAGCCAGGCAAGCACGAGGCTAACGAGCCTTCTTGTCGCGTTCGATGAGAGCGTAGGCGGAATGGTTGTGGATCGACTCGAAATTCTCCGACTCGACCACGTAGGCGTCGATGCGCTCGTCCAGGTTGAGCACCGCTGCGACGTCGCGCACCATGTCCTCGACGAACTTGGGATTGTCGTAGGCGCGCTCGGTGACGTGCTTCTCGTCCGGACGCTTGAGCAGCCCGAAGAGCTCGCTCGAGGCCTGCTTCTCGATGATGTCCACGATCTCCTCGATCCAGACGAAGGAGTTGATCCGGCACGTCACGGTGACGTGCGAGCGCTGGTTGTGCGCGCCCCGTTCCGAGATCTTCTTCGAGCACGGGCACAGGCTCGTCACCGGAACCAGCACGCGAAGCGTGAAGCTCTGCGCGCCCTGGCGCAGCTCGCCCACGAACGTCACCTCGTAGTCCATCAGGCTCCTGACGCCCGAGACCGGCGCCCGCTTCTCGATGAAATACGGGAACGCCATCTCGATGTGGCCTTCCTCGGCCTCCAGCTTCTCGACCATCTCGCGCAGCATCACCTGGAAGGTGTCCACCGTGATCTCGCGCTCGTGCGCGCTCAGGATCTCGACGAAGCGCGACATGTGCGTGCCCTTGAAGTGGTGCGGCAGGCGCACGAACATGTTGAAGCTGGCGATCGTATGCTGCGGTTCGCCCGAGCGCTCCTGGATGCGCATCGGGTGGCGGATCGCCTTGATGCCGACCTTGTCGATGGCGAGCTTGCGCGAGTCGGGCGCGCTCTGGACGTCGGGGATGTGCTGGAGGTCCCTGGCTTTCATGACGGCAATTATATCGCCGCACCGATCAGCGCGAGAGCGCGGCGCGGATCGACTTTTCGATGCCGGCGGCGTCCAGACCGACCGAAGCGAGCAGTTTCGCCGGATCGCCGTGTTCGACGAACCGGTCGGGAAGCCCGAGGAGCACGACGCGCCGCTCGATGCCTGCGCGCTGGAGCGCTTCGCACACCGCCGCGCCTGCGCCCGCCATCACCTGGTGCTCCTCGACGGTTGCGAGCAGCGCGTGCTCCTCGGCGAGTGCGCGGATCAGTTCGACGTCGAGCGGCTTGACGAAGCGCATGTTGGCCACGGTCGCGCCAAGCGTCTCCCCCGCCTCCAGCGCCGGCTTCAGCATGCTGCCGAAGGCAAGGATCGCGATCCCGCGTCCGCGGCGCCGGATTTCGCCCCTGCCAACGGGGAGCGCGCGCATTTCGCGCTCCACCGCGACGCCCGGACCGGTGCCGCGCGGGTAGCGCACCGCCGCCGGGCCGGCGAGCTGAAACGCCGTGTACAGCATCTGGCGGCACTCGTTTTCGTCCGCGGGCGCCATCACGGCGAGGTTCGGCACCGCGCGCAGGAACGCGTAATCGAAGGCGCCGTTGTGGGTCTGCCCGTCGCCGCCGACGATTCCGCCGCGATCGAGCGCGAACAGCACCGGCAGGTTCTGGATCGCGACGTCGTGGATCAGCTGGTCGTAGCCGCGCTGCAGGAACGTGGAGTAGATCGCCACAACCGGCTTCATCCCCTCGCAGGCAAGCCCCGCGGCGAAGGTCACGGCGTGCTGCTCGGCGATCGCGACGTCGAAGTAGCGCTGCGGAAATTCCTCCGAAAAGCGCACCATGCCCGAGCCCTCGCGCATCGCCGGCGTGATCGCCACCAGCCGCGGGTCGAGCCGCGCCATGTCGCACAGCCAGTCGCCGAAGATCTGCGAATAGGTGGGCTTCGCGCCGGCGGAGGCCTTGATCCCTTCGCCCGGATCGAACTTGCCGGGTCCGTGGTAGGTGATCGGATCGTCCTCGGCAAGCTTGTAGCCGTGCCCCTTGCGCGTCACCACGTGCAGGAACTGCGGGCCGGAGAGCTTGCGGATGTTGGCGAGCGTCGGGATGAGCGCGTCCAGGTCGTGGCCGTCGATCGGCCCGAGATAGTTGAAGCCGAATTCCTCGAACAGCGTTCCCGGCGTGACCATGCCCTTGACGTGCTCCTCGGCCCGCCGCGCGAGCTCCAGCATGCCGGGCACGCGCTTGAGCAGGTGCTCGCTCGCCCGCTTGGCGGTGTCGTAGAGCCGGCCCGAAAGCAGCCGCGCCAGGTAATTGGTGAGCGCGCCCACCGGCGGCGAGATCGACATCTCGTTGTCGTTCAGGACGACGAGCAGGTCGACGTCCATCGCGCCCGCGTTGTTGAGCGCCTCGAACGCCATGCCGGCCGACAGGGCGCCGTCTCCGATCACCGCGACGCAGCGCCGCTTGTCGCCTTTCGCCCGCGCCGCGACCGCCATGCCGAGCGCCGCGGAGATCGAGGTCGAGGAGTGCGCCGTGCCGAACGTGTCGTACACCGACTCGGTGCGCCGCGGAAATCCGGAGATTCCCGCCAGCTGCCGCAGCGTCGCCATTTTCTCGCGCCGCCCGGTGAGGATCTTGTGCGGATAGGTCTGGTGCCCGACGTCCCACACGATGCGGTCCTCGGGCGTCTCGAAAACGTAGTGCAGCGCGATCGTGAGCTCGACCGTGCCGAGGTTCGAGGACAGGTGCCCGCCGGTCCTGGACACCGAATCGAGCACGAAGGCGCGCAGCTCGTCGGCGAGTTGCGGCAGCTGCCGGCGATCGAGCGCGCGCAGTTCCGCCGGATCGTTCACCGTTTTCAGCAGCTCGTACATGTGTAATGGATTGTAGTCGCGCGCGCTCGCCGCGCGGCGCGCCGCGGAATCCTCAGAATTTCCTGAGCACGATGAAGTCTGCCAGCTCGCCGAGGCGCCGCGCGCGCGCCCCGAACGGCGCGAGCGCCGCGTGCGCTTCGCGCCGCAGTTCCTCGGCGAACTGCCGCGCGCGCGATGCGCCCATCGCCGACACGTAGGTCGGCTTGCCGCGCTTGGAATCCTTGCCGGCGGTCTTGCCGAGCGTGGCGGTGCTCGCTTCGGCATCGAGCACGTCGTCGACCACCTGAAACGCGAGCCCCACGCACTGGACGTAGCGGTCAAGGCGCGCGCGCTCATCGGTCGCGAGCGCGGCGCCGCACGCCGCGCCGAGCAGGACCGCGGCGCGGATCAGCGCCCCGGTCTTGCGGATGTGCATGAATTCGAGCTCGGGAAGCGGAAGCGCCTTTCCGGTCGATTCGAGGTCGATCTGCTGCCCGCCCGCCATGCCGCGCGAGCCCGAGGCGACCGCCAGCGCCTTCACCATCTCGAGCTGCGCCGCGGGATCGTCGGCGAGCCGGTGCTCGGCGAGCAGCTGGAACGCGAGCGACTGCAGCGCGTCGCCCGCGAGCAGCGCCGTCGCCACGTCGTATTCGACGTGCACGGTGGGCTTGCCGCGCCGGAGCACGTCGTCGTCCATGCACGGCATGTCGTCGTGCACCAGTGAATAGGCGTGGATCATCTCGACCGCGGCCGCCGCCACCTCGAGCCGCTCGGCCGCGGCGCCCGCAAGTTCGCCGGCGGCAAAGCAGGCGAGCGGGCGCACACGCTTGCCGCCTTCGAGCGTCGCGTAGCGCATCGCTTCGTGCAGGCGCGCCGGTGCGACCCCGGGCGAGGGCAGCAGTCGGGCGAGCGCCTGATCCATGCGCGCCTGCACCGCTCCCATCCACGCCGCGAACGGGAGCGTCTCGGCGAGCGCCGGTTGCGCGAAGTCATTCATCTTCATCGGCGGCGGAGGCATCGGCGAGCGGCTTGAGCACCGCGCCCTCGAGCACCTGGACCTGCTGCTGCGCCGCCTCGAGCCGTTCCTGGCAGAACTTCGCCAGTTCGAGCCCGCGTTTGTGCGCAGCGAGCGCCTGTTCGAGCGAGAGCTCGCCGCTTTCCATGCGGCTCACGATGCGCTCGAGTTCGGCAAGCGCTTTTTCGAAGGTCAGCTCGCCGGCGGATTTCGCATCGCCCGGGGGGGGTTCGCGCGAAGCCTTGCGCATACGCGGACCTTACCGGAGGGCTGCTGCCCGGTCAAAGGTTGACTGGGATAAAATGCGCGCCTTTTCAGACCCATAGGTCGATCCGAATGGCTGCGAGCGAGGAACAAGGAATGAAACTGCTGGTCTCGACCGAGGAACTCGCGCGCCATCCCGAGTGGCGCGTGTTCGACTGCCGGCACGATCTTGCCAAGCCCGACTGGGGCGCGGAGGAGTACGCCAAGGCGCACCTGCCGGGCGCACTCTTTGCACACATGGACCGCGACCTCTCGGCGCCGAAGAGCGGCCGCAACGGGAGGCATCCGCTGCCTTCGCCGGAGGTGTTCGCCGGCTGGCTCGGCGAGCAGGGTCTTGCGCCGCAGGACCCGGTCGTGTGCTACGACGCGGGCAACGCGACCACCGCCGCGCGCCTGTGGTGGATGCTGCGCTGGGTCGGGCACGGGCCGGTCGCGGTGCTCGACGGCGGCCTTGCGAAGTGGCTTGCCGAAGGCCGCATGGTGACGGGCGAAGTTCCGCAGTTCCCGCGCACCCGGTACCGGCCCGCGGCGCGAAGCGCAATGGCGGTGGACGTTTCCTTCGTCGAAGCCGAGCGCGACCGTGTGCTGCTGCTCGATTCGCGCGCGCCGCCCCGTTTCCGCGGGGAAAAGGAGCCGATCGATCCGGTCGCCGGTCGCATCCCGGGCGCGGCCAACCGGTTCTGCATCGAGAACGTGACCCCGGAAGGCCGTTTCAAGAACGCCGAAGCGCTGCGTGCCGAGTATTGCGCACTGCTCGGCGCGCGCCCTGCGCAAGACGTGGTGCATTACTGCGGATCGGGTGTTGCCGCGTGCCATAACGCGTTTGCGATGGAGCTTGCCGGGCTCCCCGGCTCGCGCATCTACCCGGGATCGTGGAGCGAGTGGTGCGCCGACCCGCGCCGGCCGGTCGCGCGCGGCGCCTGAGGGCGCGGCTCGGCAGGGACGCGCAAGGGCGCCGCAACGGATCACAATAGCGCTGTGCCCGCCGCAGATGCGCTTCTGGCCGTTCACTTTGCGATCGCCGCATTCATCGTCGGCGGACTGCCCCTTGTCTGGATCGGCGCCGCGGCAGGCTGGTCGTGGATCGCGAATCCCTGGTTTCGCTACGCGCACCTGGCGGCGATCGCCTTCGTCGCGCTGGAGGCGCTGCTCGGCTACGCCTGCCCGCTCACGGTCTGGGAAGACCTGCTGCGCGGCGGCGTGCGGCCCGAATCGTTCGTCGGCCGGTGGGTCTACGCGGCGCTCTACTACCGCGCGCCCGAATGGGTGTTCACGGCTCTCTACCTCGCCTGGACCGCCGCCACGTTCGTCACGCTGTTACTCGTGCCGCCCAGGCGAAGAGCCGGCTGAAGACCCCGGCGCGGTTTTCGACCATCGCGGGCGCGCCGTTCGGCGCGCGTCCATCCATGCCACCGCGGTACCCGCGATCGCAAGCCCGAGACCGCCAAGCGAAAGCTGAATGTGGCTCAGCCCGAGTTCGCCGCCGCCGGGAAGCGCCATTGCCAGGCCGCCTGCGAACAGCAGCGCGCGTGCCGTCCATCCGCTCACCCCGGCCGAGAGCGCGCCGACTCCGACCAGATAGCTTTCGAGCGCGGATGCAATCAGCGCGATGCCGACCACGGCCGTTCCGACCACCACCAGGATCTCCCAAGGGGCACCGCGCAGGATGAGCGCGGGGTTGAGCACGAAGAAGAACGGCACGAAATACATGGCGGCGCCCAGGCGCACCGACTGCATGCCCACGGCCATCGGCGGCGCCTTGGCGATGCCCGCAGCCACAAACGCGGCGAGCGCCACCGGCGGAGTGATGAACGACACCATGCCCCAGTAAAGCATGAACAGGTGCACCGCCACCGGGTCGAAGCCGGCGGCGACCAGCGGTGGCGCGAGTACGATCGCGAGGAAGATGTAGCAGGCGGTGATGGTCATGCCCATGCCGAAGATGAAACTGGTGACGGCGCCCATCACGAGCAGGATGTAGACGTTGTTGCCGGCGAGGTAGACGAGGTCGTTCGCGAGTGTGCCGGCAAGCCCGGTCACGGACAGCGCGCCGATGATCAACCCCACCCCGGCGAGCAGCGCCGCAAGCTCCGAGAGTGCCCCGCCTACCCCCTCAAGGAGCGTGCGCAGCCGCTGCCAGTCGAGCCGGTAGCGGCGCGAGATCTGGTTAATGACCAGGAGCAGCGCGGTCGAATAGAAGGGCGCCAGCGATTCGCGTTGCAGCACGAGCAGCATCCACACCAGCAGCGCGAACACGAACAGATAGTGCCAGCCGTCGCGGAAGGTCTGACGCAGCGACGGCAGCTCGGCGCGCGGCAGGCCCTTCAGGCCGTTCCTGGCCGCGTAGCCGTCGATCTGCACGAACAGCGCGAAATAAAAGAGCAGCGACGGCACCAGGGCGGCCAGCGCGATGACCACGTAGGGCACGCCAAGGAACGCCGCCATGACGAACGCCGTGGCGCCCATCACCGGCGGCATCAGCACGCCGCCGGTCGAGGCGCAGGCCTCGACGCCGCCCGCGTAGGCGGGCGTGAAACCGATGCGCTTCATGGCGGGAATAGTCACGACGCCGGTGGTGAGCACGTTGGACACGACGCTGCCGGAGACCGAGCCCATGAGACCGCTCGCGAAGATCGACACCTTGGCGGGCCCGCCGCGCACCGCACCGAACAGCGCGAGCGCGAGATTGTTGAAGAAGTGCGCGGCGCCCGTGTACTGCAGCACGGCGCCGAACATGACAAAGCCGATCACCAGCTCGCCGAACGCGCGCGTCGGGATGCCGAGCGCGCTCTCGCTCGAGGCGAAATGAAACGAGGCCGTGGCGGCGAGGTCACGCGGCAGCCCGGCGATCGGCCCGGGCATGTGCCCGGCGTACACGGGATAGAGTGACACCAGCGTCACCGCCACGAACACCGCCGTGCCGCCGGCGCGCCGCGTCGCCTCCAGAAGAATCAGCCATCCGGCATAGGCGATCCACACCGCCTCGCGCGGCGCCTTGTACTCCCAGCCTTCCTCGACGATGCGCTGCGCGTTGAGCGCATAGTAGGCGAAGACACCGAATGAAAGCGCGAACAGCGCGACGTCGTACCACGGCACGCCCGTGCGCCGCGCGCGCGCGCCACCCGGTACCAGCAGGAAAACGCTCCCCACCAGCAGCGCACACAGCCAGTACAGGTAAGCGCTGTCGATGAGCCTCCGGCCGACGAAGAAGCCGAGATTGAGGAGCTGGTTGAGCGCGAGGCCGATCGCCCCCGCGACGAGCACGATCAGCACCCCGCGCCACAGGGCCGGGAGCGATCGGTAGCGCGCCTCGCTCGGCGCCTCGGCCGGGTCGGCGCCGGACATGGTCGGCGACCGCCGGCTAGATCACCAGGTGGTCTGCACGGGCTCGAAACCCGCCTTGCGCAGCGTCTCGGCCCGCGTCTTCTGCCACGCCGCGACGAAAGCCTTGTCGTCCGCGTGCGAGTCCTTCTTGACCTCGGCCCAGGCCTCAGCGAGCACCTTCTGCCGCTGCAACAGCTTGTCGTTGTGCGCCTGGTGCTCGGGCTTCCACTTGCCCGCTTCCTTCCAGAAGCGGATGGCACCGTCGTGGAACGGGATCACCCACGCGAAGTTCTGCCGGCCGACCGCCCAGCCGGCGTTGCCCGGCGCCGCGTCCTTGTACATCTCGAAGGTCTCGACCATCGCCTTGGTCATGTTGTAGACAAGTTCGGCATCCTGGGAGGCATAGGACATCAGGATCGGGTACGGGTAGGTCGCCGATTCCGCGGGCTTGTCCTTGGAAAGCTCGGCGCCTTCGGTGCCCATGAACGGGAAGAAGAAGGGGGCCACGGCGTTCATGCGCGTCCAGCCCGCCTTGTCGCCGTGCGGGATCACCGGGTACACGAGCCCGCGCGGCGACTTGGCGATCTGGTAGGCCTTGCCGGAAATGGACGAGGTAAACGCGGCGTCGACCTGGTTGTTGATGATGCCGTCCATGGCCGCGCCGAAGCCGCCGAACTCGACCTTTTGCACGTCGTTCCAGGTGAGATTGGCGAAAGCGAGCATGGCGGTGATGTTCTGGTTGAGCGCGGGCGACCCGATCACCCAGGCGACGCGCTTGCCCTTCAGGTCCGCGATCGTGCGCACGCCGGCGTCCTTCGCGGCTACGACCGTGAGCACCTGGTCGGAGGTGTTCAGCATGAGCCCGCGGATCGGCTGCGGGCCCCAGCTGGGTGCGCCGAACTCGAACACGCCTTCCTGCGCGAGATACGCCCCGCCGACGCCGTTGGCGGAAAACTGCACCTGGCCCTCGCGCACCGGGAGGTTGCGCGAGACGTCGTTCTTGCCGGGCAGCACGCGCAGGCTCACGTTGTACTTCTGCTTGAGCGCGTTGCCGATGGCCACTGCCTGGTTGTAGCCGCCCGAGCCGACGTCGTAGGCGCTCCAGGAGATCGTCGCTGGCAGTTTGACCTGAGCGGACGCGGTGCCGGCGAGCAGCACGGCGGCGGTCGCGAGCGCGAGGGCGCTCGCGCGGGTGATGGCAGGGTTCATGAAGCCTCCTCCAAGGTTGGCGCGAAAATTTTACCCGATCCGGCGCCGCCCGCCCAAGCGAAAAGATGCCCGAACACCTCGTCGCGGATCTCGCGGCGCGAGAGGGCGAGATCGTGCAACGCGCCAGGAAATTGCAGCACCGTGACGCGCGGACCGAGCGTGCGCGACCAGCGCGCGATGCGCCGCCAGTCGAGCACGATGTCGGCCTCGTCCGAGTGCATCGCGAGCACCGGGCAGGTGAGCGCAAGGCCGGCGTGGACCTTGGCGTGCGCGGCGAAGATCGCCCGGACCCAGCCGAAGTACGCCGGAAAACCTTCTCGCGGCTTCAGCGCGAGGTCGAACTCCCATTCGCCGTTCCATTTGCGATGCAGGCTCTCGACATACTGCGGCGGCACCGCCTTGGGCTCGTTGGCAAACGGCAGGAAACGCCCGATTGCCGAGGCCGTCCGCAGCCTGGTCCGGATCCAGCTCGAGCCCCGCCAGTCGAAGAACGGCGAGTTCAGCCAGAGGGCTTCGATCCGCTTGCGGCTGCGCCCTTCACACGCATACAGGCTGCAGAGCAGTCCCCCGGTCGAGTGCCCCGCCAGCAACACCGGCTCGCCAATCTCCTCCAGCGCTGCGGTGAGATCGTCGTAGTACTCGCCCAGATGCATGCAGAAGCAGGGATGCTGATGCGGCCGCAGCGAACGCCCGTGCTTTCTGAGATCGAGCGCGTAGAAGGCGTAGCCTTCGGCGGCAAACCGCTGGGCCACGTGCTGCTGGAAAAAATAGTCGATGAAGCCGTGCACGTAGAGAACCGCCCCGCGAGACGCGTGCGCAACCGGCAGGCGCACCAGCGTGGCGAGCACCGGGCCGTCGTAATCCGGCGGGAACTCGAGCGTTCTCGCCTCGAAGCCCGGCAGAAGGAGGTCAGGAAACCACATGCCGCGAAAGCGCCCACGCCACATGCTCGCGCACCAGCGCGGAGGGGTGGTCCAGGCGGGCGCGCAGCGCCGCAAGCACCACCGCAGAGCCCGGGGCGTTGCCAAGGCCCACCGCGAGGTTGCGGAGCCACCGCTCGTAGCCGATGCGGCGGATCGCCGAGCCTTGCATGCGGCGGTCGAACTCGGCCTCGGTCCAGGCGAACAGCCCGACCAGGGTGGCGGAATCGAGCCCGTTGCGCACTTCGAAATCGGGCTCCGCGGAGCGCTGCGCGAACGAATTCCACGGGCAGCAGATCTGGCAGTCGTCGCAGCCGTACACGCGATTGCCGATGAGCGGGCGCAGCGCCTCCGGGATCGCACCCTTGTGCTCGATCGTGAGGTACGAAATGCAGCGCCGCGCATCGAGCTGGTAGGGGGCGCGGATCGCCTGCGTGGGGCAGATGTCGATGCAGGCGACGCAGGTACCGCAATGTTCGCGCGCCGGAGAATCCGCCGGCAGCGGCAGATCGGTATAGATCTCGCCGAGAAAGAAATACGAGCCCGCATCGCGCGCCAGCAGCAGCGTATTCTTGCCGCGCCAGCCGATGCCGGCGCGCGCCGCGAGCTCGACTTCCAGCACCGGCGCCGAGTCGCTGAACACGCGGTAGCGGAAGGCTCCGATCGCGCGCTCGATCCGGTCGCACAGCTTTTGCAGCCTCCCCCGCAGCACGCGGTGGTAATCGCGCCCGCGCGCGTAGCGCGCCACGAAGGCGCGCTCGCCGTCGGCCAGTGCCGCGGCCTCGTCGGTGGGCGCGCAGGAGTAATCCATGCGGCAGCTGATCACGCGCAGGGTGCCGGGCACGAGCGCGCCGGGCCGCGCGCGGAGCAAGCCGTGGCGCGCCATATAATCCATCTCGCCGTGCCAGCCCTTCTCGAGCCAGTCGGCAAGCCGCGGCTCGGCAGCGGACAAATCGGCATCGGCGACGCCGACCGCCTGAAAGCCGAGCGCGCCGCCCCACTTCCGGATCCTCGATGCGAGCAGCGCATAGTCCATGAGCGAGCATCTTATTGAGCTTACGGACGAAGCGGACACGCTTCGCCTGGGCGCCGCGCTCGCGGGAGAGGCCCGCAACGGGCTGGTTCTGTACCTGAGCGGAGACCTCGGTTCGGGCAAGACCACGCTCGCGCGCGGGCTGATCCGGGCCCTGGGCTACCCGGATCGGGTCAAGAGCCCCAGCTACGCGCTGGTTGAACTTTACGAGCTTTCGAGATTAAACTTGTATCACTTTGATTTTTATCGGTTCAAAGATCAGTCGGAATGGCTGAACTCGGGCTTTCGCGAATATTTCGGGCCGGACGCCCTGTGCCTCGTCGAGTGGCCGGAGCGCGCTGCCGGAATGCTGGCGCCGGCGGACCTCGAGGCGCGACTCGAGTTTTCGCTGCCAGGCCGGCGCGTGCGGCTGGTCGCGCGATCCCCGGCGGGCGAGGCTTGGCTCGCGTCTGTGCGCTCGCGCTATCGCTCCTCCTAGCGCCGGCCGAGGCGCAGGTCGTCTCGACCCGGATCTGGCCGGCGAAGGATTTCACGCGCCTCACCCTCGAATCGAAGGCCGAACTCCGTTACGCGCTGTTCGCGCTCAAGGACCCGGAACGGCTGGTGCTCGACCTGGAAAGCGCGGAGCTCGGCGCGGCGCTCGCCGAGCTGCACGGCAAGGTGACGCCCGATGATCCCTACATCGAAAAGCTGCGCGTCGGACGCAACCGCCCGGGGGTCGTGCGCCTGGTGCTCGACCTCAAGGCCGAAGTGAATGCGCAGGCCGTTTCCCTCAATCCGATCGCCGACTACGGGCATCGCCTGGTGCTCGACCTGTATCCGCTGGTGCCGCCCGATCCGCTCGCCGCGCTGATCGAGCAGTCGGAAAAGGCGAAGGCGGCCGCTGCGCCGGAGCAGAAATCCGCGGCCGAGGAACGAGCAGCCGTCACGCGCCTGGCGACGATCGTCATCGACGCCGGGCACGGCGGCGAGGACCCGGGCGCGCTCGGGCGCCTCGGATCGCGCGAGAAGGACATCACGCTCACCATCGCCCGGCGCCTGAAGAAGCTGGTCGATGCGGAGCCGAACATGCGCGCCCTGCTCACGCGCGACGGCGACTTCTTCCTGCCGCTGCACATGCGCGTGGACAAGGCGCGCCGGGTGAAGGCGGATCTGTTTGTTTCGATTCACGCCGACGCCTACGTGCGGCCGCACGCGCGCGGCTCCTCGGTGTTCGCGCTTTCCGAGCGGCGCGCGACGTCCGAGGCGGCCCGCTGGCTTGCGAAAAGGGAAAACGAAGCCGACCTGGTGGGCGGCGTGAGCCTCGACGTCAAGGACCGCTACCTCGCGCAGACGCTGCTCGACCTGTCGCAGACCGCGACCATGGACCACAGCCTGCGCCTCGGGAAATCGGTGCTGCGCGAACTCGGACAGATCAACTCGCTGCACAAGCCGCGCGTGGAGCAGGCGAGCTTCGCGGTACTGAAGGCGCCCGACGTGCCCTCGATCCTGGTCGAAACCGCGTTCATCTCGAACCCCGAGGAGGAGCGGCGCCTGAACGATTCGGGCTACCAGGACAGGATGGCGCGCGCCATTCTGCTCGGCATCCAGCAGTACCTGGCGCGCCACCCTGCGCGGCCGCGCAGTCCGCTCACCGAAGCGCCCGCGCCGGCGTGGCTAGCGCGGAATTGAGACGCGGCGCTGCCGCAGCCAGGCCACGAGACCGGGCGAAACCGAGAGCAGAACGATCGCCACGATGATGAGCGTCAGGTTGTTCTTCACCACCGGCAGGTTGCCGAAGAAGTAGCCCGCCAGGCACAGCGACAGCACCCAGACGAGCGCGCCGAGCACGCTGAACGCGAGGAAGCGCAGGTAGGGCATCGTGCCGACGCCGGCGACGAAGGGCACGTAGGTCCGCACGATCGGCACGAAGCGGGCGATCACGATGGTCTTGCCGCCGTGCCGCTCGTAGAAGGCGTGCGCGCGCGCGAGGTATTCGGGGTTGAGCCAGCGCGAATCGCGATAATGGAACACCCGCGGGCCGGCCCAGCGGCCGATCCAGTAATTGACGTTGTCGCCGCTCAGCGCGGCGCTCACCAGCACGGTCATCACCAGCCCGATATCCATGCCGCCCGCCGCGGCGAGCGTGCCGACGACGAACAGCAGCGAGTCGCCGGGCAGGAACGGCGTCACGACGAGTCCGGTTTCGCAGAACACGATGAGAAAAAGCAGTGCGTACACCCAGGTGCCGTACTGCGCGACGAACGCCGCCAGGTGGCGATCGAGATGAACCGCGTAATCCCACAGCATCGCCACGATTTCCATGCCGCGATTGTATAGGCGCGCCGTTATAATCCGCCGCGATGAGCGCGATCCGCGTCCTGCCCGAGCTGCTCGTCAGCCAGATCGCGGCGGGCGAAGTGGTCGAACGCCCGGCGTCGGTGCTGAAGGAGCTGCTCGAGAACAGCGTGGACGCGGGCGCCGGCACGGTGGCGGTGGTGCTCGAAGAGGGTGGCATCCGCCGCGTGCAGGTCGAGGACGACGGTGCGGGAATCGCGCGCGAAGACCTGCCGCTTGCGCTCGCGCGCCACGCAACGAGCAAGATCCGCTCGCTCGAAGACCTCGAAGCGGTTTCGACCATGGGCTTTCGCGGCGAGGCGCTCGCTTCGGTGGCCTCGGTCGCGCGCCTTGCCATCACCTCCCGCACCGCGGCTGCGCCGCACGCCTATGCATTGCGCGCCGAGGGCTCCTGGATCGGCGAACTCGAGCCGGCCGCGCGCGCACCGGGCACCACCGTCTCGGTCGAGGAGCTTTACTTCAACACCCCGGCGCGCAGGAAGTTCCTGCGCACCGAAGCGACCGAATTCGGCCACTGTGACGAGGTGTTCCGGCGCGCGGCGCTGGCGCGGCCGGATATCGCCTGGACGCTCAAGCACAACGGGCGCGTGAGCAGCCAGGCAAGGAGCCAGCCCTTGCGCGAACGCGCGGCGGCACTGCTCGGAGGCGCGTTTCTCGAGGCAAGCCTGCCGGTCGATGCGCGCGCCGGGGATTTGCGCCTGCACGGCCTCGCCGGCAGTCCGCAGGCGGCGAGGCCGCGCGGCGACTCGCAGTATTTCTTCGTCAACGGCCGCTTCGTGCGCGACCGGCTGCTCGCGCACGCGGCGCGCGAAGCGTACGCCGACCTGCTGCACGGCGAACGCCATCCCGCGTACGTGCTCTATCTCGAAATGGATCCGCGCGGCGTGGACGTGAACGTGCATCCGGCGAAGACCGAGGTGCGCTTCCGCGACGCGCGGGCGCTACATCAGTTCGTGCTGCACGCGTTGCGGCGGGCGCTTGCGCCCTCTGCCGCGGTGGCGCCGGTTGCCTACGCCGCCGTGTCGGCCGGATCGGCGGTCCAGTCGGCGCTCGCGGTGGAGCAGCCGGTCGCCGCGTACCAGGCATTTCTTGCCGGCGCGGCCGAGCCGCGCCCGTTGCCGGACGCGCGCCACGCGCCGCCGCTGGGATATGCGCTGGCGCAGCTCCACGGCGTGTACGTGCTGGCGCAGAACGAGGCCGGCCTGGTTCTCGTCGACATGCACGCCGCGCACGAGCGCATCGTCTACGAGAAGCTCAAGGCGAATCTCGCCAGGGGAAGCGTCGAGAGCCAGCAGCTGCTCGTTCCGGCCGTGTTCCGCGTCGACGCGCTCGACGTCGCGACCGCGGAAGAAAATCGCGAGTCCCTGGCGCAGCTCGGTTTCGAGCTCTCGGTCGCGGGTCCCGGAGAGCTTGCCGTGCGCGCGGCACCGGCGCTGCTTGCCGACGGCGACCTCGTTTCGCTTGCGCGGCGGGTGCTGGCCGAATTGCGCGATTTCGGCGCCGCGCAGGCGCTGCAGGCGCATCGCGACGAGCTTCTCGCCGGCATGGCCTGCCACGCCGCGGTGCGCGCCCATCGCGCGCTTGCCGCCTCCGAGATGAACGCCCTGTTGCGCGAGATGGAACAGACCGAACGCTCGGGCAGCTGCAACCACGGCCGGCCGACCTGGTACCAGCTCAGCCTCGCCGACCTCGACCGGCTGTTCCTGCGCGGGCGCTGAAGTGGCGAAGCCGGCGCGCGGACCCGCAGGCCGCAGCGCCTACGCGCTCCTTGGCCCCACCGCAAGCGGAAAATCGCGGCTTGCGCTCGCGCTTGCCGCGCGCTGCCCGGTCGAGATCGTCAGCCTCGATTCGGCGCAGGTGTACCGCGGCATGGACATCGGCACCGCCAAGCCCTCTCCCGAGGAACGCGCGCGGGTGCCGCACCACCTGATCGACATCGCCGATCCGGACGAACGCTATTCGGCGGCGCGCTTCTGCGCCGACGCGATTCGCGCCTTCGAGGCGATCTTCGCGCGCGGCCATATCCCGCTCGTCGTCGGCGGCACGATGCTTTATTACCGCGCACTCGTCACCGGGCTTGACGCGCTGCCCGCGGCCAATCCCGCCCTGCGCGCGGAAATCGAAGGCGAGGCGGCGCGCAAGGGATGGCCGGCGCTGCACGCCGAACTTGCGCGCTGTGATCCGGTCGCAGCGCGGCGCATCTCGCCGAACGATGCGCAGCGCATCGAGCGCGCGATCGAGGTCTGGCGAGCGACCGGCCGCCCGATCTCCGAATTTCACTCGGGCGGCAAGGCTTCCCTGCCTTTTCCGCTGCAGGCCTTCGCCTTGATCCCACCCGAGCGCACCCTGCTCCACCGCCGCATCGCGGAGCGATTCGATGCGATGCTGCGGGCGGGCCTGGTCGAGGAAGTCAGCGCGCTGCGCAAGCGCTACGCACTGTCACCGAGCCTGCCCAGCATGCGCAGCGTCGGCTACCGGCAGGTGTGGCGATTTCTCGAGGGCGAATGCAATGCCGCCGCGATGCGCGAACAGGCGATCGCCGCCACCCGCCAGCTCGCCAAGCGCCAGTTCACCTGGCTGCGGTCGTTCAAGGAAGTGCAGCCCGTGGGCGAAGGCGCCGCGGACGCGCTCGCCGATCGAATCAGATAGGTTTCTCGGCGCGCGCGGCGACGAAAAAAGCGCCCATGCCCGCCGGCTCGCGCGCCCGCAGCGCAAGTCCGCCCGCCTCGAGCAGCGGCCCGAGCTGCCGGTTCAGGTCGGTGGCGACCAGGCGCGCGACGTTTCCCGCCAGGCGCCGCACCGCGGACGCTCGGGCCGTATCGGCGAGGAACTTGTCGAACACCGAGACGCGCCCGCCGGGCCGCAATACACGCGCCGCTTCGCGGATCGTCGCGACCGGGTCCGGCACGACTGCGAGCGCGAGGTGCAGCAGCACGCAGTCGAAGGTCGCGTCCGGAAAGGCGAGCCGCGCCGCGTCCATCACCGCCGTATGGGCGGAGCGCCCGAGCGCGGCGGCCCGCCGCCTGAGCCGCGCCAGCATTCCCGCCGAGATGTCGAACGCGATCACTTCCGCTTCCGGGGGCAGCCACGGCAGATCGAGCCCGGTTCCGGCAGCCGCGATCAGCACGCGCTCGCCGGGCTGAATCGCGGCGAGCGCGATCGCCCGGCGGCGTCCCTGCTGGATGAATCCGAAGCGCGCAACGAACCAGTCGTACGCGGGCGCGTAGACGTTGTAGCGGGCGCGGTTCCAGCGGACCCAGTCCATTTCTCAGCCGCCAATGTGAACCTGGTACTTGGCGCCGTTGGAGAAGGTGCACATGCCCGCGCCCTGCCGCGGCGTGTTCATCTGGTAATCGCAGCTCATGTAGGCGCCGTTCGGACTGTAGGCGCTTGCCACGCCTCGGCGCGAATCGCCATCGACCCGCGTCGCTTCTCCCGAGAGCGTCTCGCCCTGGTAATTGACCAGGAAGCGCCCCTTGCCAGTCATCATGTTGGTGACGGAACCGTGGATCACGCCCGTCTGCGTGGCGAGATCGTTTGCCGGATAGAGACGCGCCGGAAGCGTGACGGGAAGCGGTGCTCCGGTCGCGGTCTGCGGCGGCGGTGGCGGTGGAGCGGGAGTGGCCGCAGCCGGAACCACGCCGGGCGGATAGACATACCAGGACGTACCTCCATCAGAAGTCACAACCGGAACGGCATAGCAGCCTGCGAGTCCGATTCCGGAAACAGCAACCGCCGTGGCGAGACGTTTGATTTTCATAAAGCCTCCATATCGTGGATACCGGGCAACCCGCCCGGGTGATCCCATGATGCGGAGCGTGTCCGGATTGCTCGCCTACCGATTGGTTACGTATTGCTTAAAGATCATGCTGCGCTGCAATGGCAAGAGGGTTTCGCCTCAGGCGAGCTTGGCGTAGAGGGCACGCGTTTCGGCCGCCGGTTCGATGCCGAAAGCCGCCAGAGTCTTGCGGCAGCGGTGGTAGATCTCGATCGCTTCGGCGCGCCGCTCCAGCCGCTGATGGCAGACGATCAGGTGGCGATAGAAACTTTCCGCGAGCGGGTCCGCTTCCAGGCATCGCTCGAAGCATTCGACCGCGCGTTGCCATTGACCGGCGTCCTGCCAGAAGCGTCCCACCTCGGTCATTACACGCACGAAACGGCTGCGCAGCCGCTCGCGAGGTTGCACCGACCATGCTTCGTCCGCATCTCCGGGGAGGAACGGGCCACGGTACAGCTCGAGCGCATTCTCGGCCAATTTCGCGACCCGTTCCGCGTCGAGTTCCGCGTGCGAGCGCTTGAGCGCGACCTCGATTTCGCCCAGCACCTGCTCGAACGCCCAGGCGTCGACCCAGAAATAGCGCCGGTCGAGCGTCAATCGTCCTTCCTGCAGCAGGACCGCCCGCTCTTCGCCGAGCAGCCGCCGCAGCCGGTGCAACGTGCTGGTAAACGAGCGGTGCGCCGAATCGCCTTCGATGCGCGGCCACATTGCCTCGGTAATCTGCGCCTCGCCCACCGCTTCGCCACCGAAGGCGAGCAGCACCTTGAGCAGTTCGAGCGGCCGTTTCTGCGCCTTGCCGGAGACCGCGAGCGGTTCGTCGTTCTTGAGAAGGTGAAAAGCGCCCAGCGTCTGCACCCGGAACATCCAGGGCCAGTCCTCGAGCGCGGCGGCCCGCCCCGACGGCACCAGCCCGCGCCGCCTGATCAGGTCGCGCACGTAATCGACTTCCACTCCGGCCTCGAGCGCATGCGCGCAAACGCGCGCCACCGAGTCGGGCCGCCACCACAGGAAATGCCGATAGTCATATTCGCGTCCGAGCGATAACCCGCGGCGCAGCGCGCGGATGCCAGGACGCCGGCGGCCGTGCTCGATCGCGATCAGACCGAACCCGATCAGGCAGGCGAACTCCAGGTGCCGGTTGTCGATTTCGCGCGCGATGGCACGTAGTTGCCTCAAGTGCGACACGCATCTGCGGTCGTCGCCGCACTCGGCGAGGATCTCGGCAAGCGCAAGGCGGCACAGGACCTCGATGTAGGGGCATCCCACTTCCACGGCCATCCGCAGGGCCGCCTTTTCATGCTGCAAGGCCTGCATCAGATCCTTGCGCAGCATCGCTTCCCAGGCCTGGAAATGGTGCACCAGGCACAGGTTGAAGCGCCCGGCACCGGCGACCGCGGGCTCGAACTGCCTCGCAAGCTCGGCGGCGATCTTCAGGTCCTGGCTGCCAAGCGCCGCGCCGTACCCGTACACCTGAAGCTGGAACAGCCAGGTGCGGACTCCCGTGGCGCGCGTGATCTCCAGCCCTTCGCGCACCGATTGGAGGCAGCGCTCCTTGTCCGCGACGAGCATGTAGTACATCGCTTCGACGTTCTTCAGCGTGGTGAGGGAGAACGGCGTCACCCCCGCCTGCGGCGAAAGCCGGCGCATCGCGTCGATCAGCGACCACGCCTTGCTGAAAACGCCCGTGTACATCATGGTCAGTGCGGCAAGCAGCGCGACGTAAATGCGCAGATTCACGTCCTGGGTCGCCTGCGAACTCGCGAGCGCGCGCTGGATCCACTGGCCGATGTCGCGCCGGTGCGGCTGGCGCGCGGTAAGCGAGCTGAACATGCTGCACGCCACGCGCGCTTCCACCAACGGCGACGGAAAACTCAGGCCGCTTTTCGACGCCTCGTCGAGCACCGCGATCCAGCGGTCCATGAGCGAAAAATCGTCCAGTTCGTACAGGATCGCGTCCATTGCACCCGAGCAGGAAAGGACCATGCCGGCGCGATCCGGTTGCGGCTGCGCCTGGAAAAGCTCGAACGCCTTCTCGTACAGGAGCCGCGCCTCGCGCGGGGCGAGCGGCACCTGGCTCGAGGCCGCCCAGTACAGAAGCCACGGATGCCGGGTTCGCACTTCCGGCGGGACCTCCTCGATCCAGCGGCGCACCGTCTCGCCGCGGCCCTGCGCGAGCATCGCTTCGGCGTGGCGGACGATCACGCGGGCCATTTCGTCCCATTCGTGGCTCTCCCGGTACAGCGCGAGCGCGTCCTCGGGGTGGCTCGCCGCCTCCATCAAGGCGGCCGATGTCCTCTGCAGGCTGCGCCGGTCGTCCTTGGCATACACCTCCTGCACGCGCGCGCGCAAGAATTCCCGGAACATGGGGTGGTACTGGTACACCGGCTCCGGGCGCACCCCGCGCAGGGTGATGAAGAAGTTGTTGCGGTGCAGCTCGGCGAGGATCTGCGCGGCGTTGTCGTCGCCGGTCAGTGCCTTCGCCACATCGGCGCTCATCTGCGCCGGATACACCGTACGAAGCAGAAATTCCTGCGTGCGATCGCCCAGGTTCTGGAAAATCTCCCCGGCAAGGTAATCGAAAACGAGCTGCCGCGTCGAAAGATCCGGCGGATCCGCGATCGAGCCGCCGATTTTCGCCTGCTCGAGAACGAGGGCGAGCCCGGCGGCCCAGCCCTGGGTCTTGCCGTGGATTTCCTCGATTGCCTGCTCCTGCAGATCGGGCCTGCGCTGCGAGATGATCGATTGCGTCTCCTCGCGCGTCAGGCGCAGTTCGTCCCACCCCAGCATGCCCACCGCGCCGTTCGCGCGCAGACGCGCAAGCGTCGCAGGCGGGTCGCCGCGGCTGATCACGATCACGCAGCCGCCGGGCGGAAGTTCCTGGAGGGCATCCCGCAGCACTTCGTGAAACGGCGAGAACCCGGATACCTCGTGGTAGCCGTCGAAGACGATGACGAACGGCCTTTCGAGGCGGGAAAAGAGATCCTGGAAATAGCGCCTCGTGAACACGCCGAGGCCGGCGTGGTACTCGGGCGTGAGCAGCGGCAGCGGTTCGTGCGCGCTCCCGCCATGCTCCGCCGCCGCGAGGCCGAGATAGTAGAAGAACGTCGCGACGTCCGCGTCGCCCTCGTCCAGCTGGTACCAGAGACACGAAGCCTGCGCGTGATCCAGATAACTCGCGACGAGCGTTGTCTTGCCGCACCCGGGCGGGCCACCGACCCAGACGACTGGCCCCTTGCGGCACTCGTCGAGGCGCGCGAACAGGCGTGTGCGCGCGAGAATTCCGCTCACGCTCGGGCGGGTCGTCTTGCCCAGCGAAACGCGGCCATGCTTCATCGCCGGCATTCTAATGCGACGCGCTGCGCTCTCCCCTTGCCATCCCCTCGCGCCGCGGATCGGCGCCGCCGCGCCATCCGCCGGGCGCCCTTTCGATCAGGTGCAGGCCGCTCGCGAGGTCATGCAGCCGGATCTCGTGCCCGCGCGCGCGCAAGTCCGGAGCGAGCAGTTCATAGAGCGTTCCGCGCTCGATCTCGGTCGGGCCGTTACGGCTGCCGAAGTTGGGCAGCGACGCCGCCGCCTGCGCATCGAGCCCCCAGTCGAGCGTCGCCACCAGCGCCTTGGCGACGTAGTTGATGATCGCGGATCCTCCCGGCGATCCCGCGACGAGGCGCAGCTTCCCGCCGGCGTCGAATACGAGCGTGGGCGCCATGCTGCTCCGAGGCCGCTTGCCGGGCGCGACGCGGTTGGCGACCGCGCGCCCGTCGCGCAGCGGCTCGAAGGCGAAATCGGTGAGCTGGTTATTGAGCAGGAAGCCGCGCACCATGATGCGGCTGCCGAATGCATCCTCGATGGTGGTAGTCATTGCAACGGCATCGCCGCGCCCATCGACAATCGAGATGTGGCTCGTGCCGGCGTGTTCGGTTTCGCTCCCCGCGCCGAGCGCGAGCGGCGCCGCCGACGGAACTCCGGGCGCCGCCCGACCCATCGAGTGCTCGCCGATGAGCCGCGCGCGCCGCTCGAGGTAGGCGCGGTCGATGAGTCCGGCAACCGGCTGCGGAACGAATGCAGGGTCGGCGATGTAGCGCGCGCGATCGGCATAGGCGAGCCGGCCCGCCTCGGCGAAGTAGTGCGCGGCGTCGGCGGAATTGGGCGCGGCGCGCCCGAAGGGGGTGCGCTCGAGGATACCCAGGATCTGCAGGACCGCGACGCCGCCTGCACTCGGCGGTCCCATCCCGCACACGCGGTAGCTGCGGTAGTTGCCGCAGACCGGCTCGCGCTCGCGCGCCACGTAGCGCGCAAGATCGTGCGCCTCAAGATCGCCCGGCGTGGGGTGCGCGCGCACCGCGCGCACGATGTCCTGCGCGATCGCGCCCGAATAGAGCGCTTCGGCGCCGCGCCGCGCGATCGCGCGCAAGGTCGCCGCGTATTCGGCATTGACGATGCGCTCGCCGACCGGTTTCGCCCGGTCGTCGCGGTAATACAGTGCGCGGGCGCTCGGGTCGTTGCGCAAGGCGCTCTCGCGCTCGAGCAGCCGGTTCAGGCGCGGCGACAGCGGAAAGCCCGCTTCCGCGAGCCGGATCGCCGGCCCAAACAGCTTCGCCCACGCGAGGCGGCCATGGCGCCGGTGCGCGAATTCGAGCATGCGCACCACGCCCGGCACGCCGACCGAGCGGCCGCTCGCGACCGCGTCCCGGAACTCGAGCGGCTTTCCGGAGGAATCGAGGAAACGCTCGGCGCGCGCCGCCGCCGGCGCGGTCTCCCGGCCGTCATAGCTTCGCACGCGCTTCCCGGCGCCGGACCAATGCAGCAGGAAGGCGCCGCCGCCGATTCCCGAGGATTGCGGCTCGACCAGGCCGAGCACCATCTGCACGGCAATCGCCGCATCGAGCGCATTGCCGCCCGCGCGCAGGATCTCGACACCGGCGTCGACGGCAAGCGGATTGGCCGCCGCCACCAGGAACCGCGCCGCGACAACGGCGCGCTTTTCCTCGCGTGCAGCGGCGCCCTCCGGCCGGGTTCCCGGCGGCGGCGCCGCAGCCGCCGGACCTGCGAGAAGCAGCGAAACAGCGACCGCGAGGACGGGCGAACCGCGCATGCGTTTAATCTAGCTCAAGTCCCGCCTTCGCCGCGCCACTAGCATGGAACGCACGAGGAGCAGCGGTAAAGCAGTGTTCCAGGTGCGCATACACGGGCGGGGAGGCCAGGGCGTCGTGACTGCCGCCGAGATGCTTTCGATCGCCGCCTTCCGCGAAGGCAGGCATGCGCAGGCCTTCCCGAGCTTCGGCTCGGAGCGCACCGGCGCGCCGGTGGTGGCCTTCTGCCGCATCGACGACCGGGAAATCCGGCTGCGCGAGCCGGTCATGCAGCCCGATGCGCTCATCATCCAGGATCCGACCCTGCTGCACCAGGTCGATGTTTTCGGCGGGCTGACGCGCGACGGCTACATCCTGATCAACACCACGCGCACGTTCGACGCCCTCGGCGTCGGCGAATTCGTCAGGGGCTTTCGCGCCGAGCACCTGTGCACCGTGCCCGCGACCGAACTTGCGCTCAAGCATGTCGGACGGCCGGTGCCGAACGCCGCGCTGCTGGGCGGTTTTGCCGCTGCATCGGGCCGCATCTCGCTCGAATCGGTCGCCGCGGCGATCCGCGAAACCTTTTCCGGAAAGATCGCTGCGGGCAACGTCGCGGCGGCGACCGAGGCCTACGAGCACGTGGCGAGGGAGATCCGCGAGACATCGCATGCTGAAGCAGATTGAGGGTTCGCGCGCGGTCGCCGAAGCCGTGGCGCTGTGCCGCCCGGAGGTGATCTGCGCCTATCCCATCTCGCCGCAGACCCACATCGTGGAGGCGCTCGGCGAGATGGTCAAGGCGGGCGAGATCGCGCGCTGCGAATTCATCAACGTCGAGTCGGAGTTTGCCGCGATGTCGGTGGCGATCGGCGCTTCCGCCGCCGGCGCGCGCGCCTACACCGCGACGGCGAGCCAGGGGCTGCTGTACATGGCCGAGGCGGTGTTCAACGCCTCGGGACTCGGCCTGCCGATCGTGATGACCGTCGCGAACCGCGCGATCGGGGCGCCGATCAACATCTGGAACGACCACACCGACGCGATGAGCCAGCGCGATTGCGGCTGGATCCAGCTTTTCGCGGAGAACAACCAGGAGGCGCTCGACCTCCATATCCAGGCGTTCCGCCTCGGCGAGGAACTGTCGCTGCCGGTGATGGTGTGCATGGACGGATTCATCCTCACGCACGCCTACGAGCGGGTGGACCTGCCGACCCAGGAACAGGTGGACGCGTACCTGCCGGCGTTCCAGCCGCGGCAAGTGCTCGATCCGGCGGAGCCGGTGTCGATCGGCGCGATGGTCGGTCCCGAGGCATTCATGGAGGTGCGCTACCTCGCGCACGCCAAGCAGATGCGCGCCCTCGAGCTGATCCCGGAATGGGCGGCCGAATTCCGCCGCGCGTTCGGCCGCGATACCGGCGGGCTCATGCACACCTACCGCTGCGAGGATGCGGAGGCGATCGTGGTCGCGCTCGGCTCGGTGCTCGGAACGGTCAAGGACACCGTGGACGAGCTGCGGGACCAGGGCGCGAAAATCGGGGTTCTCGGCATCACCTGCTTCCGGCCCTGGCCGCTTGCCGCGGTGAAGGCGGCGCTCGCGCCCGCCGGGCGCGTCATCGTGCTGGAAAAAAGCCTCGCGGTCGGCCTGGGCGGGATCGTCTCGACCAACGTGCGCACTTCCTACGCCGGGCGCCCCGACGCGGTTCACACCGTGATCGCCGGACTCGGCGGGCGCGCGATCACGCGCGCCTCCCTCCGGCGCGTGTTCGGCGAGGCGCTCGCCGGCCGGCTCGAGCCGATCACGTTTCTCGACCTCGATGCGCCGCTCGTCGAGCGCTCGCTCGCGCGCGAGCGCGAGCAGCGCCGCTCGGGGCCGATCGCCGAGAACATCCTGCGCGACCTCGGCACGGTCGCTTCGCGCATCGGCTGAGGCGCGCGATGGCATTCCAGCCGGTCAAGTTCTACCAGACGGGCACCTTCACGGTCGGCAACCGGCTGCTCGCCCCGGAGGAGCGCTCGGTACAGGCCAACATGCGGCGCACGAATTCGCTCAATTCCGGGCATCGCGCCTGCCAGGGTTGCGGCGAGGCGCTCGGCGCGCGCTACGCCGTAGATGCGGCGATGGACGCGACCGGCCGCCAGCTGGTGGCCGCGAACGCGACCGGATGCCTGGAGGTGTTTTCCACCCCCTACCCGGAGACCTCGTGGCAGATCCCGTGGATCCATTCGCTGTTCGGCAACACCGCGGCGGTCGCGACCGGAATCGCCGCGGCGATGAAGGTGAAGGGCAAGAGCGATGTGCGCGTGATCGCGCAGGGCGGCGACGGCGGCACCACCGACATCGGCTTCGGCTGCCTCTCGGGAATGTTCGAGCGCAACGACGACGTGCTCTACATCTGCTACGACAACGAGGCGTACATGAACACCGGCGTGCAGCGCTCCTCGGCAACGCCGCCCGCGGCGCGCACCGCGACCACCGCCGCCGTAGGACCGGA
The DNA here is from genome assembly GCA_964638135.1 of uncultured Enterobacteriaceae bacterium. Classification (GTDB taxonomy): domain Bacteria; phylum Pseudomonadota; class Gammaproteobacteria; order Burkholderiales; family SG8-39; genus 2-02-FULL-66-14. The sequence goes on from CAZXAR010000004.1 coordinate 29,250, forward strand.
GCCGGGCAACGTCTTCGGCCAGGGCAAGGACCTGCCGCGCATCGCCATGGCGCACGGCATTCCGTATGTGGCGACCGCCACCGTGGCGGAACTTCGCGACCTGGAAGCGAAGGTGCGCCGCGCCATGCAGATACGCGGCGCGCGCTATATCCACATCTTCGTGCCCTGCCCCCTGGGCTGGGGCCATGCCTCGCAGGACACGATCCGCATCGCGCGGCTGGCGAAGGAAACGGGGCTGTTTCCGGTGTTCGAAGCCGAGCACGGTGAAGTGACGAGCGTCTCGCGGATCCGGCGCAAGCTCCCGGTCGAGGAATACCTGCGGCCGCAGCGCCGTTTCGCCCACCTGTTCGCCGATCCGCCGCGCATCGACGTGATCGCCCGCATCCAGGGAATCGCCGACCGCAACATCGAGCGCTATCGCCTCGCCGATGGATAAGCCGTTCGCCATCACGCTCGATCCGGGATCGAGCCTAGCCAATCGCACCGGCACCTGGCGCACCATGCGGCCCGAGTACGTCGATCGCCTGCCGCCCTGCAACAGCGCCTGCCCCGCGGGCGAGAACATCCAGGGCTGGCTGTACCACGCCGAGTCCGGCGAATACGAGCGCGCCTGGCGCCTGCTCGCGCAGGACAACCCGCTGCCCGCGGTGATGGGCCGCGTGTGTTACCACCCGTGCGAGTCCGCGTGCAACCGCGGCGCGCTCGACGAGGCGGTCGGAATCAACTCGGTCGAGCGCTTTCTCGGCGACGAGGCGCTGCGCTGCGGCTGGACGTTCGAGCCTCCCGCGGCGCGCTCCGGCAAGCGCGTGCTCGTGGTCGGCGCCGGCCCCTCCGGGCTTTCGGCCGCCTACCACCTCGCCCGCCTCGGCCACGCCGTGGCAATCCACGAAGCCGGACCGCTTGCCGGCGGCATGATGCGCTTCGGCATTCCGAAATACCGGCTGCCGCGCGACGTGCTCGAAGCGGAAGTGGCGCGCATCCTGGCGCTGGGCGTGGAACTCAGGCTGAACGCCAAGGTGTCGAACATCCTCGCAACGATGCGCGCCGGAAGCTTCGACGCCGCGTTCCTTGCCGTGGGGGCGCACATCGCCAAGCGCGCCTACATCCCCGCGGGCAGCGCGGCGAAGATGCTCGATGCGATCTCGGTGCTGCGCAGCATGGAAGGCGAGGAGCGGCCGCTCCTCGGCCGGCGGGTGGTCGTGTACGGAGGCGGCAATACCGCGATCGACATGGCGCGCACCGCGAAGCGGCTCGGCGCCACCGAGTCGATCATCGTCTACCGCCGCACGCGCGAGCGCATGCCGGCGCACGACTTCGAGGTCGAAGAGGCGCTGCAGGAGGGCGTGCTGATCAAGTGGCTCTCGACCATCAAGCAGGCCGGGGAGTCCTCGATCACGGTCGAGAAGATGGTGCTCGACGCCAAGGGAAATCCGCAGCCCACCGGAGAATACGAGACGCTTGCGGCCGATTCGGTGGTGCTTGCGCTCGGCCAGGACGTCGATCTTTCGCTGCTCGACGGCGTGCCGGGGCTCGAAGTGAACGACGGCGTGGTGCAGGTGGCAAGCGACATGATGACCGGCTACCCGGGAGTATTCGCCGGCGGCGACATGGTTCCCGCCGAGCGCACCGTGACGGTCGCGGTCGGCCACGGCAAGAAGGCCGCGCGGCACATCGACGCCTGGCTGCGGGGCGAGCGGTATGTTCCGCCGCCCAAGCACGAAACGGCGGTGCTCGAGTCGCTCAACACCTGGTACTACTCGGACGCGCCGAAAAGCGTCCGCCCGATGCTCGACATCATCCGGCGGCAATCGACCTTCGACGAGGTGGTGAGCGGGCTCGACGAGTCCAACGCCCAGTACGAGGCGCGCCGGTGCCTGTCGTGCGGCAACTGCTTCGAATGCGACAACTGCTACGGCGTATGTCCGGACAACGCGGTGATCAAGCTGGGCCCCGGCAAGCGCTTCCGCTTCAATTTCGACTACTGCAAGGGCTGCGGCATCTGCGCGGTGGAATGTCCCTGCGGCGCGATCCGCATGGTGCCCGAGGAGATTTGACATGCCGCTCGCGCATCCCATCCGCAATACCGAAGAGCTGTTCGCGCACGCGATCGCGATCGAGCACGAGGCCGCAGAGCGCTATTCCGAGCTGGGCGAGCGCATGCGCGAACTGGGCAACGATGTGGTCGCGGAGCTGTTCCTGCGGCTTGCGCACCTGGAGAAGGATCACGAGCACGTGCTGCAGCGGCGCGCGGCGGGACTGCGCCTGCCGCGGCTCGCTCCCGGCGAGTACGCCTGGCTCGAGGACCACGCGCCCGAGACCGCAGCCCACACCCTGGTGCTGAACCTGCTCACGCCTTACAGCGCTCTGAAGGTCGCTCTCGATGCCGAAAAGCGCGCAGCCGCGTTTTTCGAGTCCGTCCGCATTCAGGCCGCGGACCCGGCGCTGCGGGCGCTCGCCAAAGAGATGGCGGCGGAGGAAGGCGTCCACATCGCCTGGGTGCAAAGCGCAATCCGACGGACGCCCGACCCGGTGATCGACTGGGCGGCCGTCTTCGGCTGAGCGGGGGCAGTTGCCGCGCCGATCAGGCGATCAGCGGCACGATCAGCAGCGCGACGATGTTGATGATCTTGATGAGCGGGTTGACCGCGGGACCCGCGGTGTCCTTGTAGGGATCGCCGACCGTGTCGCCGGTGATCGCGGCCTTGTGGGCGTCCGAACCCTTGCCGCCGTGGTGCCCGTCCTCGATGTATTTCTTGGCGTTGTCCCAGGCGCCGCCGCCGGTGCACATCGAGATGGCGACGAATAGTCCGGTGACGATCGTGCCCATCAGCACGCCGCCGAGCGCCTGCGGCCCGAGCACGAGCCCCACCACGATCGGCACGCCCACCGGCAGGAGCGAAGGAATCATCATCTCCTTGATCGCGGCGCGCGTGAGCATGTCCACCGCGGTGCCGTACTCGGGCTTCGCCTTTCCTTCCATGATGCCCGGGATTTCCTTGAACTGGCGGCGCACTTCCAGCACCACCGAGCCGGCGGCGCGGCCGACCGCCTCCATCGCCATGGCGCCGAACAGGTACGGCACCAGTCCGCCGATGAAAAGCCCGATGATCACCATGTGGTTGGACAGGTCGAACGAAAGCGACTTGCCCGCGGCTTCGAGCGCGTGCGTGTAGTCGGAGAAAAGCACCAGCGCTGCAAGCCCTGCCGAGCCGATGGCGTAGCCCTTGGTGACCGCCTTGGTGGTGTTGCCTACCGCATCGAGCGGATCGGTGATCTCGCGCACCGAATCCGGCAGATCCGCCATCTGGGCGATCCCTCCGGCGTTGTCGGTGATCGGCCCGTAGGCATCCAGCGCAACGATGATGCCGGCCATCGAGAGCATCGAGGTCGCTGCGATCGCGATGCCGTACAGCCCGGCAAGCCAGTAGGAAGTGAGGATCGCGACGCACACCGCGAGCACCGGCCAAGCGGTTGACCTCATCGATACGCCGAGGCCGGCGATGATGTTGGTCGCATGGCCGGTGATGCTCGCCTCGGCGACGTGCTGCACCGGCTTGAACTGCGTGCCGGTGTAGAACTCGGTGATCCAGACGAGGAACCCGGTGAGCGCAAGCCCGATCGCCGCGGTACCCCACAGGTGCCACGCGGTGATGAGTTTCTTGCTGCCGGCGATTTCGAACGGCACCTCCTGCAGCACTTCGCCCATCACGACCTGCGTGATGGGGTAGAACGCGACGAGCGCGAGCACGCCGGCGACCCACAGACCCTTGTAGAGCGCGGGCATCACGTTGCGGTCGGTCGGCTTTGCCTTGACGAACCAGGTGCCGACGATCGAGGCGATGATCGCGAAACCGCCGATCGCGAGCGGATAGACAAGCGCCGCCGGAGAGGCGGTTTTCACCATCAGCGCGCCGAGCAGCATGGTAGCGACGATCGTGACCGCGTAGGTCTCGAAGAGATCCGCCGCCATTCCGGCGCAGTCCCCGACGTTGTCGCCGACGTTGTCGGCGATGACCGCCGGATTGCGCGGATCGTCCTCGGGGATTCCGGCCTCGACCTTGCCGACGAGATCGGCGCCGACGTCGGCGCCCTTGGTGAAGATCCCGCCGCCAAGCCGCGCGAAGATCGAGATCAGCGAGCCGCCGAAGCCCAGCCCGACGAGCGGATGAATGATGTGGCTGAGTTCGGTCTTGTCGAGCGCGTTGGCGTAGAGGAACACGAAAAAGCCCGCCACGCCCAGCAGCCCCAGTCCCACCACCAGGAGCCCGGTGATCGCCCCGCCGTTGAACGCCACCTGCAGCGCCTCGTTGAGCCCGGTGCGCGCGGCTTCCGCGGTGCGCACGTTGGCCCGTACCGAAACGTTCATGCCGATGATGCCGCAGGCGCCCGAGAGCACCGCGCCGATCAGGAAACCGAATGCGGTGACCCATCCAAGCTGCGGCACGAGGCCGATGACGAGAAACAGGACCAGCCCGACCATGCCGATGGTCTTGTACTGGCGCCACAGGTACGCGATCGCGCCTTCGCGCACTGCGGCCGAGATCTCGCGCATGCGCTCGTTGCCCTCGGGGAGCGAAAGGATGCGGCTGATTTGCCAGCCGCCGTAAAGGATCGCCGCGATGGCGCAGCCGATCGCAACCCAGAGTGCCGCCATGATCGTTCTCCCAGTCCTGCGCGAGCCGGGAAGCCCGCCGGAAAGCGGCGGATTCTAGCAGACCCCGTCTGCGGCGCAGGTCACTTGAGCGCGGCGAATGCGCGCTCGCGGATCTCCTCGACGCTGCCCATGCCCGAGATGCCGTGGTGCATGGGCGCGCGCGGGTCGCCCGAGGCGGCCCACTTCACGTAGTAGTCCACCAGCGGCCGGGTCTGGGCGCGGTACACCGTCAGGCGATTGCGCACCGTTTCCTCGCGATCATCGTCGCGCTGGATGAGCGGCTCGCCGGTGACGTCGTCCCTGCCTTCGCTCTTCGGCGGATTGAAGCGCACGTGATAGGTGCGGCCCGAGGCGAGATGCACGCGCCGCCCGCTCATGCGGACGATGATCTCGGCATCCGGCACGTCGATCTCGAGCACGTGCTCGATCGGCACCTGGGCCGCTTTCATCGCCTCGGCCTGCGGAATCGTGCGCGGGAAGCCGTCGAACAGGTAGCCCTTGGCGCAATCGGGCTGGAGCAGCCGCTCTTTCACCAGGGCGATGATGATGTCGTCGGAGACGAGCTGGCCCGTGTCCATGACCCGCTTCGCGGCGAGTCCGGTCGGGGTGCCGGCCTTCACCGCCGCGCGCAGCATGTCGCCGGTCGAGATCTGCGGAATGCCGTAGCGGCCGCAGAGGAACGCGGCTTGGGTTCCCTTGCCCGCACCGGGCGGGCCGAGCAGGATGAGGCGCATGGTGCGGCTCCTTCTGGTTATTGGGCGAGCATTCTACGCACTGCGTCGAGATCCGTGGGGGTGTCCACGCCCGGGGGGGCTTCTGCCGGGGCCACCGCGACCGCGATGCGGGCGCCGTGCCACAGCGCGCGCAACTGCTCGAGCTGCTCGATCCCCTCGAGCAGCGAGACCGGCAGCCGCGCGAAATCGCGCAGAAAGGAGACGCGGTAACCGTAGATGCCGATGTGGCGCAGGCCGTGCGTGGGCGCGCCCTGCCTCGGATACGGGATTCCGGCACGGCTGAAGTACAGCGCAAAGCCGCGCGCATCGAGCACCACCTTGACCACGTTCGGATTGGCGAACGATTCGGCGTCGCGAATCGGGTGACACGCGGTGGAGAGGCCCGCCTCGCGGTTACTTTCCAGCGCGCCGGCCACCGCGCGGATCAGCGCGGGATCGATGAGGGGCTCGTCGCCCTGCACGTTGACGACGATCTCCGGGTCGGCCAGGCCGAGCAGGCTCGCGGCCTCGGCGATGCGGTCGGTCCCGGAGGGATGCTCGGCGCGCGTCAGGATCGCCTGGAAGCCCTGGGCTTCCACCGCGCTGCGTACTCTTGCGTCGTCGGTGGCCACCACGACGCTGTGCGCGCCGCTCGCCGCGGCGCGTTCGCACACGCGGACCACCATCGGTTTGCCGCCCAGGTCGGCGAGCGGCTTTCCCGGAAAGCGCGTCGATCCCCAGCGCGCCGGGATGATGACGTGGAAGGTCAGGCCACTTCCTCTTCCGGAGGGAGCTTGCGCGCGTCCTCTTCCAGCATCACCGGAATGCCGTCCTTCACCGGAAAGGCGAGGCGGTCCGCCTTGCACAGCAGCTCGGGCACCTCCCTGCGGTAGACCAAAGGTCCCTTGCACAGCGGACAAACGAGGATTTCCAGCAATCTGGGGTCGATCGCGCTCATTTGCGCTCCCTCCTGCCAAGCTCTTTTGACAGCCACTCGCCAAAGGCGGGCTCGGGTCTCGCCTGAACCGGGAGCACCCAGTGATTCGGTTTGGCGAAGCGCTTGCATTTTACCGCGTCCTTCTCGGTCATCAGGACGGGGTCCTCGTCGCCGAACTCGAGATCGGCGGCCTGGAAAGAGTGGTGATCCGGGAACGGATGGCGTACCGGCTCGACGCCGAAACTCTCGAGGTAACGAAAAAACCTTTCCGGATCGCCGATTCCGGCGAGAGCGTGCACGCGCTCGCCGGCGAATGCCTCTGCCGCCCGGCAATCGCGCGCGTTCGCGACCCGGTGCAGCTCGCTCCCGGCGAGCCTCATTGCGAACACCGGCCGGCCGCGGGCGTAGGGTTCCACCTCCGCCTTGTCGATGCCGTGTGCGATCACCGCGCCCACCGAGGCAAGGCGGGTGCGAGGCTCGCGCAGCGGTCCGGCGGGCAGCAGGAAGCCATTGCCGAAGCCCCGTGCATCGACGACCGCGATCTCGACGTCGCGCGCCAGGCGGTAATGCTGCAGACCATCGTCGAGAATGACGGCGTTGCATTCCGGGTGCTTGCGCCGCATCGCAGCGATCACCGCGATCCGGTCGGCGCCGACCCAGACCGGGCAGCCGGTGCGGCGCGCGAGCACAACCGGTTCGTCCCCGACTTCGCCCGGGTCGGAAGCGATGGTCGCTTCGCGCGGTTCTTCGCCCGCGCCGCCGAAACCGCGCGACACGATGGCCGGCGCCCACCCCCGCTCGCGCAGATGGTCGGCGATCCACATCGCGAGCGGCGTCTTGCCGCTGCCGCCCACAACGAGGTTGCCGACCACGATCACGGGCAGCCCGGCGCGCGCGCGGCGGACGAGGCGCAGCGCGTACGCCAGCCGGCGCGCCGCGACCGCGATGCGGAACGCAATGCTCGCCGGCCACAGCACCCAGCTCGCCGCGCTCCGGCGGTACCAATACCGCGCGAGAAAATTCGTGTCTACCGGTTCGCCTGGGTGGTGAACGTGATCTGCGACAAGCCCGCGATGCGCGATGCCTCCATGACGCGCACCACCGCCTGGTGCGTGGCGTTGGCGTCGGCGCTGATCACGACCACGGGATCCTTGAGCGCGCCGCCGGCGCTGCGCAGCTCGTGCGCGAGCTGCTCGACGCTCGCAAATGCCACCGGCGACTTGTTGATGACGTACTGCCCTTGCGCATTCACGAGCACGCGCACCTCGTTGGGGCGCTCGGGCTGCCGCTCGGCATCCGCCGTCGGCAGGTTGATCTGCAGCTCGGTGTACTTCGAATAGGTCGTGGTGATCATGAGAAAGATGAGGATCACCAGCATGACGTCGATCATCGGCACGAGGTTGATCTCGGGCTCTTCCCGGGTCCTGCCGCGCTGGAAGTTCATCGCCGCCCCTTCCCCGCTTCAGGCAGAAGCTGCCCGCGGCGCGCCGAAGTCCGCGCGGTCGCCGTGCACGATGTCCACGAGCTTGGCGGCCTCCTGCTCCATCTGCACCACGAAACCGTCGACCTTGTTCCGGAAATGCCGGTAGAAAATGAGCGACGGAATCGAAATGCCGATGCCGAACGCGGTGTTGTAGAGCGCGATCGAAATGCCGTGCGCGAGCTGCTGGGGATTGGTGCCGGTCGGGGTCTGCGAACCGAAGATCTCGATCATGCCGATCACGGTGCCGAACAGGCCAAGCAGCGGCGCCGCCGTGGCGATCGTGCCAAGCGTCGTGAGGAATCGCTCCAGTTCGTGCGCTGCCCCGCGTCCGGCTTCCTCGATGGCCTCCTTCATCACATGCCGCGGGCTGCGCTGATTGCGCAGTGCCGCAGCGAGCACCGAGCCGAGCGGGGAATCCTTGGCGAGCCGGGCGAGCACCTCGGGCGACGCGCCCTGGCGCAGATAGACCGCGATCACCTGCTCGACAAGCGTCGGCGGGACGATCCTGACCTGGCGCAGCGTGATCGAGCGCTCGATGATGAGCGCCACGGCGATCACCGAGGCGAGCAGCAGCGGCCAGATCGGCCATCCTGCTGCTTGAACGATTGCGAACAAATGGATTCTCCGCGGGAGGTTTGGTTTTTTTTACCGGCTGGCGCGACTTTAGCAAAATCCCGGCCATGCCGTTATCCACAAAAGCTGTGGATAAGTTTGTGGATTTTCACTGGAAATTCGACGCGCTCATCCGTGCGGCATGGGCTCACTCGGTGGCGATGAAATGTTCAGCAGTTTTTTCAAACGTGGAAACAGCATCTTAGAGATAAGAATGGGCTTCCGCGCGGTGAATCGGCGGCGGCCAGGCGGATCCGGACGCGGGTGTGGATTAAAGTAATCGCGCGTGCAGCCTCGAGAACTGCCATGGAGAGCGCCCTGACCCCGGAAAACGTACCTGCAACCACAGTCGTAAGCGTCTCGGCGCTCCTGCGCGGCGCGCGCGAACTGCTCGAGCGCGGATTTCCGCTGCTGTGGGTCTCGGGCGAGATTTCGAACTTCCGGCCCGCCGCCTCCGGGCACTTCTATTTCGTATTGAAGGACGAGCAGGCGCAGGTCGATTGCGTCATGTTCCGTGGCCGCGCCGCGCTGCTGGACTGGACGCCGCGCGACGGCCTGCGGGTGGAGGTGCGCGCGCTCGTCACGCTCTACGAACCGAGAGGCCGGTTCCAGCTCAATGTCGAAACGATGCGCGAGGCGGGGCTCGGGCCCCTCTACGAGCAGTTCCTGAAACTCAAGGCGCGGCTCGAGCGCGAAGGCCTGTTCGACGCCGCGGCGAAGCGCGCGCTGCCGGCATACCCGCGCCGCATCGGCCTCCTTACGTCGCTGCATGCGGCCGCGATGCGCGATGCGCTCACCACGCTCGCGCGCCGCAATGCGTCGATTCCGGTGATCGTGTACCCGGTTCCGGTCCAGGGCGAGGGTGCCGGGGCACGCATCGCGCGCATGCTCGACGCCGCGAACGAGCGCGCCGAGTGCGACGTGCTGCTGCTCGTGCGCGGCGGCGGTTCGATCGAGGACCTGTGGGCGTTCAACGAGGAAATCCTCGCGCGCGCCATTCGCGCCTCGCGCATCCCGGTGGTGGTCGGTGTGGGCCACGAGACCGATTTCACGATCGCCGATTTCGCCGCCGACCGCCGCGCTCCGACGCCGACCGCGGCGGCGGAACTGGCCAGCCCGTCGCGCGCCGAGCTTCTTGGCCGCACGCTCGAGCTTGCCGCACGCGCGTCGCGCGAAGCGCGCCGGCGGCTCGAATACGCGATGCAGGCGGTGGATGCGCTCTCGCGGCGCCTCGTCCACCCGGCCGAGCGCCTGCGCGCATCGCGCCGATTGCTTGCCCAGCTTGCCGCGCACCTCGCCTCGGCCACCGGCCGGCAGCTCGACGCGTTTGTCGCGCGCCTGCGCCTCGCGCGCGCGAGCCTGCAGAGCCTCGATCCGGGCGCGGTGCTCGCGCGCGGCTACTCGATCACCTACGATGCTGGCGGCGCCGTGGTCCGCGATTCCTCCAAAGTGAACGAGGGCGAGCGGCTCACCACCACCCTTGCGCGCGGCTGGATCGAGAGCGAAGTCCGGCGCAAGGCATGACGCCGAAGCCGTCGGGATGAAGCGCCTGCTCGCGCTCCCGCTTGCCGCGTTCGCCGCGGCGAGCACGCAGGCGAGCGACCCAGTGACCTGGCGCGGCAGCACCGAAATCGCGGCCGGCCGCGCCGAGCGCGGGCTCTGGCGGATGAACGAGTCGCGCTTCGACTACGTGGACGATCCCTCGGTCGCGCTCGACGACCAGGGGAACGCCGCCATCGTGTGGGTCGACCAGGCGCGCAAGGACGTGTTCTTTCAAGGCATTTCGCACGCCGGCGCGAAACGCGGCGAGCCGGTCAATGTCTCTCGCAGCCCGAAGGTGTTTTCCTGGCTGCCCAGAGTGGCGCTTTCCCCGCGCGAGCCGCGCCGCGCATACGTTCTGTGGCAGGAAATCATCTTCTCCGGCGGCTCGCACGGCGGGGATATCCTCTTCGCCCGCTCCGAGGATGGCGGGAAGAGCTTTTCGGCTCCGCTCAATCTCTCCAATTCGGTCGCGGGTGACGGCAAGGGCAGAATCCACCGCACTTTCTGGCATAACGGCAGCCTTGACCTCGCGGCCGGCGCGGAAGCGATTTACGCGGCGTGGACCGAGTACGAGGGCGCGCTCTGGTTCGCCCGCTCGGGCGACGGCGGCAGGAGTTTCTCGCCGCGCCGCCAAATCGCCGGCGGCGGAAAGGAAAAACCTGCGCGCGCACCGGCGCTTGCGCTCGGCCCGGGCCGCATCGTGTATCTCGCGTGGACGGTAGGCGAAGACGACGCTGCCGACATCCGTGTGGCGCGCTCGGCGGACGGCGGCGCGAACTTCGGCAAGCCGGCGATCGTCGCACCGAGCCGCGGCTACTCGGATGCACCCAAGCTTGCGGTCGATTCGCACGGCACGCTTCATCTGGCCTATGCGGAGAGTTCCGGCGGGCCGTTCGACCCGGCGCGCATCCGTTACACGCGTTCGAAGGACGGCGGAGCGAATTTCGAGCCGCCGCGCGAACTCTCCGCGCCGGATGCGCGTTTTCCCGCCCTGAGCACCGACGCCAAAGGCAACCTCTACCTGCTGTGGGAGATTTTCCCGGACCCGCGGCGATATCCGCGCGGCCTCGCGCTCACCGTGTCGCGCGACGCGGGAAAGAGCTTCTCCCCGCCCGCCACGGTGCCCGGCAGCATCGATCCGGGAGGTGGCTGGAACGGCAGCAACCAGGGTTTTCTCATGCGCAAGCTCGCGGTGAATCGCGCCGGCGCCGTGGCGATCGTGAACAGCAGCCTGAAGCCGAACGACGCGAGCCGCGTGTGGCTCATGCGCGGCGCTCTCTAGGATGCACCCCCTGCCGCTGGGTCCGGGCTTGGTGCTGCTCATCGCGGCAACCGCAGTCTGGGCAGCGCCGCTTGCTGGCCTTGCCGCCGCAGGAATGCCGATCGCCGGCTACCTGCCTTTTCCCCCGCGAACGGCGTTCGTCGCGCACGCGCCATTCGAGTGGATCGGGTTCGCGGTTCTGGCGCTTCCGGTGGCAGGCGCCGTTGCGCTTTACTGGTTCGCAATCACCCGCGCCCGGTCCGGAACTGTCCTGCGACCCAGGTCGCTGTTTCCCCGGTGGGGCTGGCTGGGAGTCGCCCTGATCGCAACGGGCTGGTTCCTCGCCTGGCATGGCGGCGGCCTGCCGCCCGAATGGCGCCGGCATACGTTCACGCCGCTCTGGCTCGGCTACGTCGTCGCAGTCAACGGCCTTGCGCTCCGGCGCTTCGGCTGGTCGCTCCTCACCCATCGGAGGCGCTTGTTCGTCGCGCTCTTTCCCGCGAGCGTCGTCTTCTGGTGGCTGTTCGAATATCTCAACCAGTTCGTGGGCAACTGGTACTACGCCGGAGTCGTCGCCAGGAACGACTGGGATTATTTCCTTCAGGCATCGCTTCCCTTCTCCACCGTGCTCCCCGCCGTCGCGAGCACCTGGTCCTGGCTGCGGCAATTTGCACGCCTCGACGCGTTGGCGCTTCCTGCGCTTCGCCTTCACCCCATGCTTGCCTGGCTCGCGCTCGCCGGCGGCCTTGCGGCCCTCGCCGGCATCGGCATCTGGCCGGACGCGCTTTTTTCCATGCTCTGGATCGCGCCGCTGCTGGTTCTCTGGGCACTGCAGGAGCTGCTGCTTGGCGAGACGCTGCTCACGCCCTTGCGGCACGGCGACTGGCGGCCGCTGCTGCAGCCCGCACTGGCCGCGCTGATCTGCGGTTTCTTCTGGGAACTGTGGAATTTCGGCAGCCTCGCCAAGTGGCACTACTGCATCCCTTACGTGCAGCGCTTTCGTCTATTCGAGATGCCGCTGCTTGGTTACGCGGGCTACCTTCCCTTCGGCGTCGCCTGCGCGCTTGTCAGCGACCTCGTTGCGAGGACGGTCGAGCGCCGCGCACTGTGGCCGCTTGGCCCGAGGCAGAGCGACCCCGTCCGCGAAAGCGGCACGGATTCCGATTGAACCGCCGGGCTGCGCGGCGTAGCATCGCATCGGCGCGCGGTTTACGGCGAAGGGCGCGCGGCACCGGTCATTGCGTCAAACAGCGAGGAGGCGACTATGCCCTATCAAGTGAACGAGATTAACCCGGCGAAGTGCGCGTTGATCGTAGTGGACATGGAGAACGATTTCGTGGCGCCCGGAGCGCCGATGGAAACGCCGGCAGGCCGGGCGATGCTGCCCAACCTCAAGCGGGCGATCGATGCGTGCCGCGAGGAGGGGGCGAAGGTGATTTACACGACGCACGTGCACAGAAGGGACGGCTGCGACGCCGGCATGTTCGCGACCCTCTGGCCACCGATCGCAAGCAAGGCCGGCCTGGTGGACGGCACCAAAGGAATCGAGATCTACGACGAGATCGCTCCCCGGCCGGGCGAGATCGTCGTCAAGAAGCATCGCTACAGCGGTTTCTACAACACCGACCTCGAGATCATTCTCCGGGGATGGGGCATCGACACCGTGGTCATCACGGGGGTGACGACCGAAAACTGCTGCCATGCCACGGCCCGGGATGCCCTGTTTCGTGACTACAAGGTCGTGTTCCTCTCCGACGCCACCGGGACATTCGATTACCCGGATGTCGGTCAGGGCGGCATGTCGGCCGCCGAAGTCCACAAGGCGATGCTCGTGATCCTGTCGGTCTCCACCGCGCACGTGATGACCGCGGACGAATTCATCGCCCGCATCCGGAAGGAAAAGAGAAAAGCCGCCTGACCGACAGGCAGGCGCGTTCCTCGCCGCTTGGCCGTAGGTCGCATGGCGGCCAGAGATTCCACGCCCCCCTTTGGCCAGCGGCGCGCGGGTGCGTTGCTCCGCGATTTGCCGCAACTCGTGCTGCTCTGGCGGTTCCGATTCGCTGCGCGCACGCAAGCCGCGAGTACGCGCGCCAAATCGGTCTTTTTTCGGTGCGAACGCGATTGATCAAGCGTGGCGGAGGCGGGCGACCTCCGCAACGCGCCGAATGAATCGAGACAGGTTCGGGGAAATCGAAGCGGCGAGGACAATTGAGCCCGCACAAGTGCTTGCCCAAATTCGGAGCGAACGTGAATCCCGCAAGCGTCAGCGTGCAACCTAGCAACACGTTGGAGCCCACGAGATGGTTGGTCCCGGCATCCTGAAGCGGGAAATCAAGGCGCTCGCGTTCGACCAGTACGGGACCCTCGTCGACATGCAGAAGGGGCTCACCGAGGCCGTCGCGCCCTTCCTGCAGCGCAAGGGGTGGGCCGGCGAGCCCGACCGCTTCGTCACCTGGTGGCGCCGCACCCACTTCGAAAACTCGATGATCGACGCGCTGTGCGACCGCGGGCATACACCCTACCGGCAGATCGGGCAGCGCGCCGTCGCCTACGTCATGGACCGCTGCGGCATCCGCTACACGCAGGAAGAGGTGCGCTCGCTTGTCGGCGAGATCGAGAAGCTCAAGCCGTTTCCGGATGTCGTCGCGGCGCTCGGTCGGCTCCGGTCCAGGGGATACAAGCTCGCGATCCTGTCGAACGGCGACCGCGACATGCTCGAGGCCGCGCGGCCGCACATCGGCTTCGCGTTCGATCATGTCATCTCGGTGCAGGAGGCAGGCTATTTCAAGCCGCACTGGAAGACCTACGCGAAGGCCGCGGAGATCATTGGCGAGGATCGCTCCAGGATCCTCTTTGTCGCCAATCACGCCTTCGACTGCATCGGGGCGAAGTCATACGGCATGCAGACCACCTACATTGACCGGCGCAAACGCCCATTCGGCGAAACGCCGCATCGGCCCGATCTCGTGGTGGCCGATTTCGCCGAGCTGGCCGCCGCGCTGGCATGAGGAGCGAGCGAGGCCATGCTCTCGGCAACCTGTCATTGCGGCGCGATTCGAATCGAAATCCCGCGCCGCCCGCGGACCCTGACGAACTGCAACTGCTCGATCTGCCGTCGGTACGGAACGCTCTGGGCCTATTTCAAGGCGGCCACGGTCCGCATTCATGCTGCACGCGGGGCGACGGCCGGGTACACGTGGGGCCACAGGCGCCTCAAGTTCGTCCGGTGCGCGAGCTGCGGGTGCATTACGCACTGGGAGCCCGTGCGCCGCACAGCAAGCAGCAGACTCGGCGTGAACGTCCGGAACTTCGAGCCTGACGCCATCGGCCCTGTGCGCATTCGCCGGCTGGACGGAGCGTCTACGTGGAAGTACCTCGATTAAGCCAAGCGGCAGTCGAGCAACGCTTAGTGCCAGGACCTGCTTGCGGGGCGGGATGGGCCGGCCCTCCCCGCCCCGAAACTCGACCTAGCGCGCCTTGACCGCGCGCCGGGCGCGCGCGACGTCCTTCTTCTTCACCCAGAAGATCGCGCCGAAGCGCTTCTTGCCCGCGCACACGGCGTCGAGCGCAACGAGGTTGATGCGCGCCTTGGCGAGCCTGTCGGTCATCGCGGTGAGGGCGCCGGGCCGGTCGTCTCCCTGCACCAGGAAGACCGATTTGCGCGGCGAGAGCTTGAAGCCCGCCTTGCGCGCGGCGCGGCGAAACGCGGCGTCGTTCTCCGGAATGAAATCCACCTGCGCGCCGCCGCGCTCGGGAAATCCGCTGAACGCGAGCAGGTTCACGCCGGCGAGCCGGAGCGCATCGAGCATCTTCGCGCCGGATCCGGGTCGGTTCGAAACCTTGGTCGAGTAATAACCGAGCTTGCGAATCGTCGTTGCCATGAGTTGCCTCCTTGGGCCCGCATCGGGCGGGGCCTATAATTCTGCTCCTCCCATGGGTCACAGGCTATCGAAAATCACCACGCGCACCGGCGACAAGGGCGAGACCGGGCTGGGCGACGGCGCGCGCGTGCCCAAAGATGCCGCTCGCATCCACGCGCTCGGCGATCTCGACGAGCTGAATTCGGCGCTCGGCGTGATTCTTGCCGAGGATGTGCCGGCGGGCGTGCGCGAGGCGCTCGAACAGGTGCAGCACGACCTGTTCGATCTCGGCGGCGAAGTCTGCATCCCGGGCCGGAGCGCGATCGGCGAAGCGCACGTGAAGCGCGTGGAGGCGCTGGTCGAATCCCACAACGCGAAGCTCCGTCCGCTCAAGGAATTCATTCTGCCGGGCGGCACGCGCGCGGCCGCCGCGGCGCACCTCGCTCGCACCGTCTGCCGGCGCGCCGAGCGCAGCCTCGTCGCCTTGGGCCGTAACGAGTTCGTGAGCGATTCGGCGCGCCAGTACCTCAATCGCCTCTCCGACCTGCTCTTCGTACTGGGGCGCACGCTCAACCGCAGCGCCGGGCGGAGCGACGTGCTCTGGCGCCACGATCGCGGCGGCGCCTGAACGCTGCCGCCGAGTGAGCGCCGACCCGCTCGTCCGAGCTGCTCGCCGTCGCGCTACGTAGAGTGAGAGAGTGCTACCGGGAACCATGCGCGCAAGGCCGCATCGCCCGCAAGCGCTCCTCTTCGATGTCTTCGGCACCGTGGTCGACTGGCGCGGCTCGATCATCCGCGAAGCGAGGACGCTCGGGCGGGAGCGCAAGCTCCGCGTCGACTGGGCGGCCTTCGCCGATGCCTGGCGCGCGGGCTACCGCCCGGCGATGGCCCGCGTTCGAGCGGGCGAGCTGCCCTGGACCACCATCGACCGGCTGCACCGCATGATTCTCGACGATCTGCTGCGCCAGTTCGGCATCGCGAAGCTGGGCGAGGAGGAGACGGACCACTTGAACCGCGTCTGGCACCGCCTGCGGCCCTGGCGCGACGCGCGTGCCGGGCTTGCGCGCCTCAAGCGCCATTGCGTGGTCGCGACGCTCTCGAACGGGAACATGGCGCTGCTCGTGAACATGGCGAAAAGCGCCCGGCTTCCCTGGGACTGCGTGTTCTCGGCCGAACTCTTCCGGCATTACAAGCCCGATTCGGAGTGTTACCTCGGCGCCGCGCGGCTGCTCGGCCTTGCGCCGCGGGACGTGATGATGGTCGCCGCGCACAAGGACGACCTCTTTGCCGCCAAGTCCTGCGGCCTCGCGACCGCGTTCGTCCGCCGTCCGCTGGAATTCGGGGCCGGGGCGCGCGTCGATCTCAAGGCCGAGCGCGCGTTCGACATCAATGCGGACGATTTTCTCGACCTCGCCGACCAGTTGGCGGCGAAGAAACGATAGGAGGAGTCCCCGTGGCTGAAATCAGGATCCAGAACGTCGAAGCGCTGGGCAAGCCGCTCGGCCAGTATTCGCACTTGACGCGCGTCAAGGGCGCGAGCGAGACGCTCTACATCGCCGGCATGCTTGCCGCGGGGGAGGACTTCGATACGCAGTGCTCGGCGGTGTTTGCGCAGATCGAAAAAGCGCTCGCCGCCGCCGGCGCGGGCTGGGCGAACGTGGTCCAGTTCACGACCTACCTCGTGCATTCGCAGGACATTCCGAAGTTCATGGCCTGGCGCCTGCGCGAATTCCCGAAGCTATTCCCCGACGCCAAGTACCCGCCCAACACGCTGCTCGTCATCGACCGCCTGGTCGGCGAGCAGTACCTGATCGAGGTGCAGACGATCGCCGCGCAGTAGCGCTTCGCGGTCCGCCGCCGCGCGAGGAAACGCGGCGCGGCTAGCCGTGCTCGTCGCTGGCGAACGCCTCTTCGCGCTTCTTGCGCAGCGCAGGCAGCGCGATGATCACGAGCAGGATGATCGAGGCGATGATGAAGCCCGCGCTGATCGGCTTCTGAATGAAGGTCATCGGGTCGCCGCGCGAGAGAAGCATCGCCCGGCGCAGGTTCTCCTCCATCAGCGGCCCGAGGATGAACCCCAGGATGAGCGGCGCCGGCTCGCATTCGAGCTTCACGCACACGTAGCCGAGCAGCCCGAAGAGCGCCATCAGGAAGCAGTCGAAGGGCTGGTTCGAGATGCTGAACACGCCCACCGCCATGAAGAGCAGGATCGAGGGGTAGAGCAGCCGGTACGGCACCGTGAGCAGCTTGATCCACATTCCGATGAGCGGCAGGTTGAGCACCACGAGCATGAGGTTCCCCACCCACATCGAGGCGATCATTCCCCAGAAGAGCTGCGGCCGCTCGG
>CAZXAR010000005.1:0-7444 GCA_964638135.1 uncultured Enterobacteriaceae bacterium
GGTTCCGATGTTGCCGTACAGGACCTGGCCGAGGTGCAGGCCGACGCCGAACGAGAAAGCGGGCAGGCTCGCGCCCGAGCGGCGCTCGTTCGCGGCGCGGGCGCGGGCGCGCGCGGCGCGCACCGCGGCGATCGCGCGCGCGCAGGCCGCGCGCCGCGCTTCGCCCGGCGCCTCCGCCGCAATCGGGAACACGGCGAGCGAGGCATCGCCGATGAAGCGCAGCACCTCGCCGCCGTGGTCGAGCACCGCGCCGGCGGTGGATTCGAAGTACTCGTTCAGCAGCTCGAGGAAAGCGCGCTCGCCGAGTGCGCGCGAAAGCGGCGTCGAGTCGCGCAGATCGGAGAACCAGATCACGGCCTCGATCTCCTCGCCGTCGCCGCGCTGGATCTGGCCCTCCAGCACGCGCGATCCCGAGATGCGCCCGAGGTAGGTTTCGAGCAGCGTACGCGCAAGCTCGCGGTTGGTGAAGTTCTCCATCGCGAGCGCGAACGGGTGCAGCAGCTCCTGCACCTCGGCGATGTCGTGGTCGCTGAAGCCGCCCGGGCGGCGGGTGGCGAGGCTGACGGCGTTGCGCTCGCCGTTGCTGAACACGACTTCCACGATCACGTAATCGGTGATGCCCTCGGCCTTGATCTCGGCGAGCACCGGCCAGTCGAGCGGACAATCGGCGCGTTCGAGGCGGCGCCGGATCACGCGCTCGCCCTCGCGGATGCGCGCCGCCGGGCTGTTCCGGTAGGTCTCCGAGCGCAGAAACTCGCGCGATCCGCGGTGGACCCTGACCTGCGCGCCGTCCCAGAACATGCCGACGCCGAAGTACTGCGGATGCAGCGTCCAGAAAAATAAGCCGACGCGGTCGAGCGGCATGCCGGCGGCGCGCACCCGGCTGCACAGCTCGCCGACGACGGTTTCCGGGGCGTCCAGCAGGCGCCCCTTGTGCAGGAGCCAGTCGACGACCGGGGTGACCGACCAGTCCGTCATCGCGGCCGCGTCAATGCAGGCGTCGCTTCTTGAGGAAATCGTTGCGGTCCGCGGAACGGACCTTGAGGTGCACCGGTTCGCCCTTGCGCGCGACCGTGAGCGGCACTTCGGCACCCGCATCGCCCAGGCGCCAGATCCGGCGGAACAGGTCGGCAAGCGATTCGGGTCGCTCGCCGGCGACCTCCATCACCACGTCGCCGACCTGCAGCCCGGCTTGCGCGGCCGGAGCGCGTTCCGCGACGCCGGCCACCACGAGGTGGCGTCCGACCTCGGTGGTGTACATGCCGAGCCAGGGCCGCGGCGGGCGGTTGGCGCGGCCCAGCGTCAGCAGGTCGTCGAGAATGGGTTCGAGCAGATCGATCGGCACGAGCATGTTGCCCTGGCTCGTCTCGTCGTCCGCCTTTTCCTCCACCAGCAGCGAGCCGATGCCGAGCAGGCGCCCGTCGCGCCCGACCAGCCCCGCGCCACCCCACTGCGGATGCGGCGGCATCGTGAAAAGCGCTTCGTCGAGCACGTATTCCCAGTAGCCGGCGAATTCCCGCTTGGCGAATACCTTCGCCTTGAGCGCGTGGGCGCGGCCGCCGTGTCCGGCGACGATCACCTCCTCGCCGACGCGGCAGGACGCCGCGCTGCCCCGCCGCAGATGCGGCGCTCCCAGCCGCCCCAGCGGCTGGACCAGTCCAAAACCGGTGGGCTGATCGTAGGCCACCGGATCGCCCTCCACGAGCGTGCCGCGGTTGGTGCTGAGCCAGACCCTGCTTGCCTCGGTGATGACGTAGCCGATCGTGAGGACCAGCCCGCTCGGATCGATGACCACTCCGTTGCCCGTGCGCTCCGTGCCCAGGATCGACGCGGTGAACGCATCCTCCGGAATCTCCGCGCGCACCAGGACGAGCGAATCGAGCACCGCGTCGAGATCGAAGCCGAAATCGTCGGTGCTCGGCCGCAGATGGGTCGGGAACGCCCAGTCGTTCGAATCGGTCATCCGTGCATGCCCAGCCTACAGGAACGCGCGCGATTGCGCGACAGGTTGGCGCGAAGGGTAATATGGGAATCGGCGCCTTGAGAGGGGAAAGCGATGAACCGCAACGCCACGTTCGACCTCACGCTGATCCGCTTCATTCGCGCCCCGCGCGCGGCGGTTTTCGATGCCTTCGTGCAGGCGAAACATGCCCAGCGCTGGATGTGCCCGCGCGGCATGACCATACCGCAGTCGGTGTTCAACCCGCGCGTCGGCGGGCGCTTTCGCATCGAGATGCTGGCGCGCGACGGCTCGAAATTCGCCGCGGCCGGCGTGTATCGCGAGATCGTTCGCCCGGAGCGCCTGGCGTACACGTGGCAGTGGCTGGGCAAGAACATGCCCAATGCAGAAACCCTGATCACGGTGGCCCTGTCGGAGCGCGCGGCGGGCACCGAATTGCGCATGACGCATGCGGGCTTTCCGGATGCACCGATGCGCGACTCGCACGAGGAGGGCTGGACTTCGAGCCTCAACAAGCTCACCGATCTCGTGGACGCGCGCGGCCAGGCGGCGACCGTCCTCCTGCTGGGCGATCCGCGCAGCACCTACGTCCGCACCGCGCGCATGGGACTTGCCGAGAAGGGCGTCAAGTACACCCTCGAACCCGCCGCGCCGCACACGCCGGAAATTCTTGCGCTGCATCCCTTCGGCCGGATCCCCGCGTTTCGCGACGGCCGCGTGGCGCTGTTCGAGACGAGCGCGATCCTGCGCTACGTGGACGAAGCGTTCCCGGGGCCGAGCCTGGTTCCCGGCACGGTCCGCGACCGCGCGCGCTGCGAGCAGTGGGTGAGCGCGATCAACGCCTACTACTACGACCTCATGATCCGGCGCTACGTGCTGCAGTATGCGTTCCCTAAGGGGGCCGACGGCAAGCCCGATCGCGTGGCGATCGAGGCCGCGGTGAAGGAAATGCCCGCTCGACTCGCGATACTCGATGCCGCCTACGGCGAGCGCGACGTGCTCGCCGGCAAGTCGCTCTCCATGGCGGACCTGTTCCTTGCGCCGATCCTGTTCTATCTCGAGCAGTTTCCGGAGGGAAAAGAGCTGCTGCCGCAGTACCCGAACCTGATGCGCGGCCAGGCGGCGATCCGCTCGCGCGCAAGCTTCCGCGAAACCGCCCCCGGCTGACATGGCGCCGCCCGGATGGCCGGAATGCGCGATGCGCACCACCTTGATGCGCCGAAGTTGATGTAGCGCAACTGCGTCCGGGCCCTGGTCTGGCAGCTTTAGCCGGTCGCAAATTCATGGAGGACGGATGCTGCTAGGCTGCGTGCCATGGCCCGAGGAAGCAGCGCGGCGCTACCGCGGGCGCGGCTACTGGGAAGGCCGATCGATTCCCGAGACGCTCGCCGCCTCGATCGCCGAGCGCCCCGACAAGGTCGCGCTGATCTACGGCGAAGAGCGCGTGAGCTACGCCCAGCTCGGCGAGCGGATCGACCGCCTTGCGGCGCAGTTCGTGCGCGCCGGCCTGAAGCCGCTCGACCGGGTCGTGCTGCAACTGCACAATATCCCGGAATTCCTCTACGCGTATTTCGGTCTGATCCGCGCCGGCGCGATCCCGGTGATGGCGCTGCGGGCGCACCGTCACACCGAAGTGCGGCACTTCATCGCTTCGGCCGGCGCGACCGGCTACGTGATTCCCGATGTTCTGCGCGATTTCGACTACCGCGCGATGGCAGAGGAAATGCGCGCCGCCTGCCCGACCCTGAAGCACGTGCTCGTGGCAGGAGAGCCCGGCCAAGGACAGGTGTCGCTGGGGAAGCTGCTCGAGGCGCCGCTCACCGCAGATGAAGTCGCGCAGACGCTCTCGGAAGTGCGTCTCGACCCCTCGGAAGTGGCGCTCATGCTCCTTTCCGGCGGCACCACTTCGCTTTCCAAGCTGATTCCGCGCACGCACGACGACTACGTGTACAACGCCAAGCAGTGCGGGCGGCTTGCGCGCTTCGGCGAAGGAACCGTGCTGATGCCGATCCTGCCGCTCGCGCACAACTACAACCTCGCGTCCCCCGGCCTGATGGGCGCGCTCTACCACGGCGGCACCGTGGTGCTCGCGCCGGCGGGCGACGCCGAAACGGTATTTCCCCTTGTCGAGCGCGAGCATGTGACGGTCATCCCGGCGGCGGTGCCCCTGATCGCCGGGTGGCTCAATTCGAACGTACCCGAGCGGCACGACCTGTCGTCGCTCAAGATCGTGCAGAACGGCGGCGCGCGTCTTGTGCCCGAACTGCGGGCGCGGCTGCGCGATCGGCTCGGCTGCATGCCGCAGGAGATCTACGGCACGGCCGAAGGCCTCATCTGCATGGTGCGGCCGGACGCCGATGAGGAGGCGGTGCTGGAAAGCTCCGGCGTTCCTGTCTGCGACGACGACGAGATCAAGGTGCTGGGCGAGGACGAGCGCGAAGTTCCGGACGGCACGCCGGGCGAACTGTGCGTGCGCGGCCCGTACACGATCTGCGGCTATTACAACAGCCCGGACAAGAACCGCGAGGCGTTCACCGCGGAGGGCCTCTACCGCATGGGCGACATCGTGCGCAAGCGCGGCCGGCGCGTGTACACCGAGGGCCGGCGCAAGGACATCATCAACCGCGGCGGCGAGAAGGTGAGCTGCGACGAGATCGAGAACTACATCTTCGCGCATCCCAAGGTGAAGGCGGTGACGCTGGTTGCGATGCCGGACGAAACCTTCGGCGAAAAGGCCTGCGCGTTCGTCATCCTGAAGCCGGGCGAGACGCTCGAATTCGCCGAGCTGATCGCGTTCCTGAAGGAAAAGCGCATCGCGAGCTTCAAGCTGCCCGAGCGGCTGGAGATCGTCGGCGAGTTCCCCACGAGCCCGGTCGGCAAGATCCTGAAGCGGGAGCTGCGCGAGCGGATCGCCGCGAAACTGGCAGAGGAAAAACGCCCATGAGCGCAAGACCCGGGGAGCAGAAGCTGCCCCACCTCTTCACACCGGGGCGGCTTGGCCGCTACCGCTCGCCCAACCTCATCAAGTACGGCGCCTGCTGCGTCTCGAACTACAACACGCGCGACGGCTACATCACGCCGCGCGAGCTCGCGCGCACGCGTGTCATCGCGGGCACGGGGTGCGGCATCATCACCAACCAGGGCGCGTACCCCGACCCGAGGGGCGAGGGCAAGTCGTACTTCCGCCAGGTCGCGCTCTACGACGACAAGTTCCTGCCGCAATTCGAGACGATCGCGCGCTACATCCACGACGCCGGCGCGGTCGCGATCCAGCAGATCCTGCATGCCGGGCGCTACGGCGGGATCGACCTGGGCTACTGCGTGCAGCCCTCGGTGGTGCCGCAGACGCTGCCGCACTTCCGCCCGCCGCGCGAGATGTCCAAGGAGGACATCCGGCGCTGCATCGGCGAGCACGTCGAGGCCGCGAAGCGCGCCATCCGGGCGGGATTCGACGGCATCGAGGTGACGAGCTTCATGGGCTACCTCCTTGCCTCCTTCAATTCGAAATTCACCAACCAGCGCAGCGACGAGTACGGCGGCTCGATCGAGAACCGCGGCCGCTTCATGCGCGAGCTGATCGACGCCGTGAAGCAGGCGCTGCCCGAGCATCCGTTCATCGTGCGCCTGAACGGCGCCGAACTCATGGACCGGTGGGGCGGCAACTCCGAGGACGAGTGTTTCGAGCTGATGCGCCAGGCGGCCGGCTGCGGCGTGGACATGATCAGCGTCACCGTAGGCTGGCAGGAAGCGCCCGAATCCTCGATCGGCCGCGACGTGCCGCCCGGGTACTGGAATTACCTCGCCGTGCGCGCGAAGAAGGAGTGCCCGGACACGCTGATCGCCTTTGGCAACCGCCTGCCCGACCCGGTGATGGCCGACGCCTGCATCGGGAAGGGCGAATTCGATTACTGGGAGGTGTGCCGGCCGCTGCTTGCCGATCCCGAACTCGTGCACAAGGCGGCCGAAGATCGGCTGAACGAGGTTCGGCGCTGCATCGGCTCGCTCAACTGCCTGTCGCGCGTGTTTCGCGACCTGCCGTATTCCTGCACCATGAATCCGGCGCTCGGTCACGAGGTCGAGCCCGAGTACGCGATCACGCCGGCGGCGGTGAAGAAGAAAGTCATGGTGATCGGCGCGGGCCCGGCGGGAATGGAATTCGCGACCACAGCGGCGAAGCGCGGCCACGACGTCACGGTGTTCGAGCGCGGCGAGCGGATCGGCGGCAATCTCCTCGGCTACGCGACCCGCGATCTTGCGCGCCCCGAAGACCTGCTCTCGGTGATCCGCCACTACGAAGTGATGGCGCAAAAGCTCGGCGTGAAGATGCAGTTCAACACCGAGGCGAATCCGAAGTTCATGCGCTCGGTGCTGCACCAGTACGACGTGTGCGTGGTGGCTGCCGGCGCCCGCGTTGACCTCGGCGCCTACGCCCATGTCGAGGGGCGCGAGCGGCTCGTCGATGCGCTCGAGGTGGCCGCGGGGCGCGTTCAGACGGGCATGCGCGTGGTTGTCGTCGGCGGCAACAAGGTCGGGCTGGTGGTCGCCGAGTCGCTTCGCAAGCAGGGCGCCGAGGTCACGGTGGTCGAGGCGGGCAAGCGCATCGCCGAGGACGTGATGCCGACCTTCAAGTGGCGCCACACCGCCTGGGTCGAGGAAATGGAAATCCGGGTCCTGACCCTCACTCGCCTTGTGCGCATCACGCCTGAAGCGGTGGTGGTCGCCGACGCGAAGGGAGTCGAGACGACGATCCCCGCGGACACCGTGATCGCGGCGGCGCCGCGGCGCTCGAACCAGGAACTCTTCACCGAGTTCGAGTGGATGGTGGACGAGCTGCACGGCTGCGGCGATGCGCTCATGCCGCGCGGCCTGGATGCGGCGATCCACGAGGGCTACCGGCTCGGAGTGCGGATCTGATGCTTGCGCCTGCGGCGCGCATCGAACGTGCCGGCGGCTGGCAGGAGGTGCTCGACCGCCATGCGGACCTTTTCGGGGAGGTGACGCCAGGTGCGAGCATCGCGATCGTGCGCGGCTCGCCGCCGCGCGCGAACATCGCGCCCGTGGTCGAGCCTGCGCCGATGCAGCTCTGGCGGCGCGAGCCCGAAGGCATGCGGGTCGCGCCCGGCGAGTACCGCGGGCTGAAGACGCTTGCGGCCGACATCCTGCTGTTGCCCGAGGAAGGCGCGCTCGAGGCGGTGCTTGCGCACGCATACCCGATCGGCGAACTGAAGCGCCAGCTCCGCGCCGGACGCGTGCTGTGCATGGTGATGCGCGCGCGCGACGAGCTGCGCGCGCGCGGCTGGGCGGACCTGTTCGATGCCCTCGGCCTGCCGTTTCTCGGAACCTGCCGGTGATCTTCCTCAATCCCGCCGGCGCGCCGGAGCTTGCCTGCGACGAATGCGGCTGCCGCTGGTTCGACCGCATGACCAATCGCTGCTACGAGTGCGGCGCCGAAGTGAGCCCCGCGGCCGAGCAGGCGTTCCGCGA
>CAZXAR010000005.1:7544-45918 GCA_964638135.1 uncultured Enterobacteriaceae bacterium
GATGGAACAGGCATTGAAGCACCGTGTGCTGATGATCTTTCCCGATACAGATGCGGTTGAAGCCGGTGCAGCGGTCGCGTACGGCACCAATCTTGCCGAAGACGTGCGCCGCGGCGCCGATCTCCTTGCGCGCGTCCTGAAGGGCGCGAAGCCCAGCGAGCTGCCCGTGGATCAGGCGGCGCGCTTTGAACTTGCGGTGAACCTCAAGACGGCCAAGGAACTGGGCCTCCAATTCCCGCCCTCGATCCTGCTGCGCGCCGACCGGGTGATCGAATAGAGCGCAGTGCATGGGCGGCGGTCTGCCGCCAAGCCGTCTGGTTTTGCGGATTAGAAACAAACTTCTATAATGCAAACCCATGCGACGCCGCCAAGTCGCCCGCCTGTTGCGTCAGCGCCTGAAGCGCTTCCCCGCGGCGGCGCTGCTCGGTCCGCGCCAGAGCGGCAAGACCACCCTGGCGCGTACCTTCGGGGGGCACTACTTCGATGTCGAGCAGCCGGCCGAGCGCGTACGCCTGGATCTGGAGTGGCCGCGGCTCGCCGCCGGACGGGAACTCGTGGTGATCGACGAGGCACAGAACGGGCCGGAGATATTTCCGCGCCTGCGCGCCGCGATCGATGCCGAGCGCCGGCGCAACGGCAGGTTCCTGCTGCTCGGCTCGGTTTCTCCGGCGCTTATGCGGGAGGTCTCGGAATCGCTCGCCGGCCGGCTGGCGCTGGTCGAACTGTCTCCGTTCCTGCTGGCCGAACTCGGGCGAAGCGCGCTGTCCCGTCTGTGGCTCCGCGGCGGCTTTCCGGATGGGGGCGTGCTGAAAAGCCGAAGCTCGTTCGCCTGGCAGCGCGACTACCTTGCCCTCATGGGGCAGCGCGATCTCCCTGCGTGGGGCCTGCCGGCGCGCCCTCAGCTCACGGATCGCCTGCTGCACATGCTGGCCGTCGCGCACGGACAGGCATGGAACGCGTCCGCCATCGGACAGAGCTTGGGACTGAGCTATCACACGGTGAACGGTTACCTGGATTTTCTCGAAGGGGCGTATCTGGTGCGGCGCCTCGCCCCCTGGAGCGGAAACCTGCGCAAACGCCTGGTGCGCAGTCCCAGGATCTACCTGCGCGATTCCGGGCTGCTGCACGCGCTGCTGCAGATCGAGTCTCGCCACGCGCTGCTTCGTCATCCGCTGGCGGGTGCGAGCTGGGAAGGCTTC
This sequence comes from uncultured Enterobacteriaceae bacterium, assembly GCA_964638135.1. Lineage (GTDB taxonomy): Bacteria > Pseudomonadota > Gammaproteobacteria > Burkholderiales > SG8-39 > 2-02-FULL-66-14. Next base: position 8,744 of record CAZXAR010000005.1, read on the forward strand.
GTGATCGAACAGCTGCTCGGCTCGCTCGCTGCTGCCGGAACCGCCCTGGCGTCGCATTTCCTGCGCACCAGCGACGGCTACGAGATCGATCTCCTGCTTGGATTGGGCGGGACCCTCGTGGCGGTCGAAGTCAAGCTCGCCTCGAGCGCTTCACCGCAGGACCTTGCGCGACTGGAGCGCGCTGCGGACTGGGTCCGAGCGGAGCATCGCTACATCGTGTGCCAGACACCGTCGCCGGCGGCGGACGCGACGCGCGGCGCGATCGATCTCGCCGCCGCTGTCGCGCGTCTCGCGCGGCTGGCGCGCACCGCGTAGCACTTTGCGAATGGGGTCAGGGTAACTGCGCGCCGGGTGATCGACCGATCCGCCGCTCAGGGCTTGAGCCAGTTTTGCACGGCAAGTCCAGGGACACGGCGAAACTCGCGCTCGTTGTTGGTGACCAGCGTGGCGCCGAGATGCAGCGCGTGGGCGGCGATGAGTAAGTCGTAGGGGCCGATGCGCCGGCCGGCGCGCTCCAGGCGCGCGCGGATCTCGCCGAATGCGCGCGCCGCCGCCACCGGGTAGTCCTCGGTCTGAAACAGGTCGAGCAGCTCCTCCAACGCTTCGCGCCGCTCCAGGCTCACGTCGCCGCGCGCGATGCCGTAGCGGATTTCGGACACCGTAATCGCGGACAGGCGCACCTCGCCCGGCGAGCGGCCGGAGAGCCTGCGCCTGATGCGCTCGGAGCCGGACGAGCGGTTGATCAGGTAGGCGAAGGTATCGGTATCGAGCAGCCAGATCATGGCCAGCGCCGCCTCTGCGTGCGCGGCTGCCGGCGCACGAAGCGCCCGCGGAATGCCCCGAGAATCGAGTCGAGCTGCTCGAGTGTGATGCGCTTGGGCAGCAGCAGCACGCCGCCGGCAGCGCGCTTGACGAGCACCTCGTCGCTCTGGAAGCGGAACTCCTTCGGCAATCGCACTGCCTGGCTGTTGCCGTGCTTGAACACTTTCGCGGTTTTCATCGGCAATCTCGACCCGAACGGAAGTAGATACGGGGAGTATATGTCCAGTCCACGGGATTCCGGCGAAGGCGTAGACTCGCGGGCGTCAGGCTCATCAGGAAGAGGGGTTCGTGAGCCCAATTCGGCGGCGGCAGTTCCTGCTTTCTGCAGGCGCGGTCCTACTTGCGCCAGGCGCCCGCGCCCAGCAGCCTGGCCGCACCTACCGCATCGGCATGGCCTGGATCGCCGACGCGGCCACGGTGCGGTCCTATCAGGATGCGTTCCTCGCCGGCCTGCGCGAGCTCGGCTTCGCGCAAGGCCGCAATCTCGTGTTCGACGTGCGCAACTGCGACGGCGACCAGTCGAAGCTGCCCGGATTTATCGATGAGCTGATCGCGCTCAAGCCCGACCTGCTCGCGGGCATCGAGCAGGTGGCGCAGGTGATGCACCGTAAGACCTCCCGCATTCCCATCGTGCTCACGTTCTCGAACGACCCGGTGGCGGCGGGTCTGGTGAAGAACCTGGCGCGGCCCGGCACCAACGTCACGGGAATGGCCGCGCTTTCGCCCCTGATTATGGCCAAGCAGGCGGAGATGATGGCCGAATTCCGGCCGCGGCTGAGGACAATTGCAATCCTTCTCGATCCCGGGGTTCCCGCGGCGGCGGAATTCGAGCGCGAGGTGCAGGCAACGGCATTGGTGAAGGGCGCGCGGGCGGTCGCCTATTACGTCAAAGACAAAGCGGCCCTTGAGCAGGCATTCGTCGAGCTGGAACGCAGCCGGCCCGACGCTCTGCTCGGTTCCGGCGGCTCCGGCATGCTGTACGGTTTTCGGCGGCTGATCGCGGAGAATTCGTTGCGTCTGCGGATTCCCGTCTCGGGCGGGCTGCCCGGGCATCCCGAAGCCGGCTTTCTTTTCAGCTACGGGGTCAAATCGCACGACATGTTTCACCGCGCCGCCTCGCACGCGGCACGCATCCTCAATGGCGCGAATCCCGCGGATCTCCCGGTCGAGCAGGCTTCGAAGTTCGAGCTGGTGGTAAATCTGACGACTGCCAAAGCCCTCGGACTGACGATTCCGCCTTCGATCCTGCTGCGCGCCGACCGGGTGATCGAGTGAGAAGGCGGGAGTTCGCGCTGTTCCTGTGCGCAGCGGCGCTTGCCGCGCCCTTGCGCGCTCAGCAGTCGGGAAATGTGCGCCGGATCGCAGTTCTGGGCTCGGCGTCGGCAATGGCGTACAAGGCGTACCTCGATGCGCTGAAAGGAGGATTGCGCGACGCCGGGTATGTCGAGGCGAGGGACATCTCGTTCGAGTACCGATTTGCGGACGGCAGGAACGACCGTCTCGCGGAACTCGCAGCCGAGCTCGTTCGAATGAAGCCGGACGTTCTGGTGTCCCACGGGACGCCCGCGACGCAGGCGGCCAAGAGGGCCACCGCTTCGATACCGGTTGTCATGGTCGGCATCGCGGATCCGGTGGCTGCCGGCCTCGCGGAAAGCCTCGCGAGGCCGGGAGGAAATCTGACCGGGGTAAGCAACCTCGCGGGGGACGTGGTGGCGAAGCATGTCGAGCTGATGGCGCAGGTGGCTTCGCTGCGCGGCGTGCTCGCGGTGCTACGCAACCCGGCCAATCCGGGTGCCTCGGCTCCCCAGCTGAAGGAGGCGGAAAGCGCGGCTCGATTGCTTGGCCTTCGCCTGCAGCTTTTCGACGTCGGAGCGCCCGGCGATCTGGGCGCGGCCTTCGCCGGCATGGCGGCCGCGGGTTTGCCGGCTGCCCTGATTCTCGCGGACCCGCTCTTTCTCGAGCACCGACGGCAGATCGCGGAGCTGGCGATCAACAGCCGCGTCGCGACCGTGTTTCCGAGAAGCGAATCTGTCGAGGCCGGCGGCCTGATGTCCTACGGACCGAACCTCGTCAGCCAGTTCCGCCAGGCGGCCATCTACGTGGATCGGATCCTGAAGGGCGCGAAGCCGGCGGACCTGCCCATCGAGCAGCCGACCAAGCTGGAACTCGTGCTGAACCGGCAGACCGCCCAGGCGCTCGGGCTCACGGTTCCACCGGCGGTGCTGCTGCGCGCTGACCGGGTGATCGAGTGAACCGGCGCAGGCTACTGCGGAACGGTGACCGGCGGCGTGAGCGCCAGGCGCCGCGCGCGGCGCGCGAAGCGGTGGGCATCGAGCGTCAGGAACGCGCGGCAAGCGCGGCCCGAGGCGCCCCCGATGGCCCGCTCAGCGGCGCCGCGCAGCGAGCCACGCGCGGTCCTCTTCGAGCGCGGCGTGCGCCCGCTGCGACTCCGCGGCATCAAGGAAGGTCGTCTGCGCGAATCGGGCAGCGAGGATCGGCACGGAGAGGATGCCGGCATCGAGCCCGGCACGGATCCACTCCCGATCGCGGGGCTCCCTGCGTGCGTACTTCGACACGGCCGCGTCGTTCGGCTCGAGAAACCATGCCGCGAGATCCGGTTCGAGCTCGATGCGCACGAGGCGCGCCTCCCAGCCCTCCGGCAGCGTGGCGATGCGCGGCGCGATCGGATCGAGGTAATAGCCAAATTGCGCTTCGAACGCGCTTCCCTGTCCCAGCGCGGCCGCAAGATGGAAACTGCGCGCCGGCGAACAGCCGCTGCAGGTCGGATCGCTTCATGCCGCGCGCGGCTCGAGCGCGAAGCTCCAGGGGGTGTTCTGCAGCAGCGCGTCGGTCCAGGCGTCGGCGCCGAGCAACGCCAGCGCGGCGCGCCGCCGCCCCCCGGCGAGGCGCTCGCGCCAGCGCGAGATGTAATGCGCGCTGCACAGGCGCTCGCGTTCCCATCGATCGACGCAGGCGCGCGCACGCCGCAGGAGTGCGGCCGCCTCCTTCGGCGGCGCGGCAAGCAGGCGCGCCGCGAGCAGGGCATGCCGCCACCGCGCATCGAGCCGGCGGGCGCGCTCGCGCTCGCGTTCAATGCGCGTCTCCGCGGCGAGGGAGCCGCGCGGCGCAGTGCGGCCGGCAACCGTTCATGTCGCATGCTCTACAAAGTATCGTAAGAGATACAAGCGATCAAGCGCCCGGGCGCCGCGACGCTCGTATCGGAGGAATTGCCCGGCTGCGGTGCTTCAGTAGCCCGCCGCGGGATCGACCAGCCCCTCGGGCCGCTCGCCGCGGCGCACGCGCTCGAGGTTGGCGACGATCTTCGGGATCGAGGTGCGCGGCTCGGTGAGCGCCGCGACGTGCGGCGTGAGCGTGACTTTCGGGTGTGCCCAGAAGGGATGGTCGGCGGGCAGCGGCTCGGTTTCGAACACGTCGAGATAGGCGTGCGAGACCCGGCCCGAGTCGAGCGCGGCGAGGAGGTCCTTCTCCACGACGTGGCCGCCGCGCGCCACGTTGATCAGGCACGCGCCTTCGGGCATCTGCGCGAAGACTTGCGCGCTCAGCAGGCCGCGCGTTGCCGCGGTGAGCGGCAGCAGGCAGACGACGACATCGCTTTGCGCCAGCACGTGCGGCAGTTCCGTGGAGCATTCGACGCCGTCGAGCCGCTTCGGGCGGCGGCCCCAGCCGCGGACACTGAATCCCAGCGCAACCAGTTTCCTTGCCGCATCGCTCCCCAATTCGCCCAGTCCGAGAAGGCCGATTCGCCGGTCGGCGGCCATGAACTGCGGCAGCGGCTTCCAGAGCCGTTCGCGCTGCTGGCTGCGATAGTGCGGATGGTGCCGGTGCCACTCGAGCACGCGGGCGAGCACGGTCTCCGACATCGCGAGCACCATGCCCGGATCGACCAGGCGCGCGATCGGCACGCCGCGCGGCAGCGCCGGATCGGCGAGCAACTGCTCGACGCCCATCCAGAGCGACTGCACGAATTTCAGGTTCGGGGAATTCTCGAACGTCCCGGCCGGTGGCTTGGCGACGAGTGCGACCTCGATCTGCGCGCCCGGCTCGAGAAAGAAACCGTCGCCCGGCAGATGTTCCTTGAGCCTGGGAAGCCAGCGCTGCGGGTCCTCGCTCTCCGAGGCGAACAGGATGTTCACTGCCCCGGCTTGAACCCGGATGCCTTGATCACCGGCCCCCACAGCTCGTAGTCGGCCTTCAGGATGCGCGCGAGTTCCGCCGGCCCGTAGCCGGTCGGCTCGAGGCCGATGTCGGTCATGCGCTTGCTGACCCCCGGGTCCTTGATGGCGTCGATGCCTGCCTTCGACAGGCGCTCGAGCTCGGCCTTGGGCGTGCCCGCGGGCGCGAACAGGCCGTACCAGCCGATCGCTTCCATGTTGTAGCCCTGCTCCCTGAAGGTGGGCACGTCGGGGAATGCCGGATCGCGCTTGGCGCCCGAGACCGCAAGCAGGCGCGCCTTTCCGCCTCGCACCAGGGTTCCGATATCTGCGGCGAGCGTGGTCGCGGCGGCGATCTCGCCGCCGGCGAGCGCCTGCAGCACGGGTGCGGTGCCGCGGTAAGCCACGTGCGTGAGCTCGACGCCCGCGGTGCGGGCGAACATCACCCCGAGGAAGTGCGGGATGCTGCCCGCGGCGGCCGAGGCGTAGAAGCCGTTCTTCGAATCCTTTTTCACCAGCGCCACGTACTCGGCGAGCGTGGTCGCCGGGATGTTGGCGGCGACTCCAAGCGCGAGCTGGAAGTTCGACAGGTGCGTGAGCGGCTCGAAATCCTTGAACGGGTCGTAGCGCAGGTTGCCGAACGAATGCGGGAAGATCGCCATCGAGGCGACCGGCGTCATGAGGAGCGTCGTGCCGTCGGGCGTCGCGCTCTTCACCGTCTCGTTGGCGATGCGCCCGCCGGCGCCGGCCTTGTTCTCGACGATCACGGGGTGGCCGAGCGACTGTCGCATGTGATCCGCGACGAGCCGCGTCAGGATGTCGCTGGTGGCCCCTGCCGGGAAGCCGAGCACGATGCGGACCGTCCTGTCCTGTCCAAGCACGTGCGGGGCGAGCGAAAAAGCGAGAAGCAGCGCAACGATTCGCAGCATGGCGAATCCTCCTCCGGGTGTCGCCCGGATGTTAGCATTCCGGGCGATTTTCAGAAGGAGCCAGGGCATGCCGATCCGCAACTTCAACGAGGAAACGCTCACCGCCGAAGTCGTGCGCCGCATCCAGGCAACTCCCGATCCGCGGCTCAAGGCGATCATGACCAGCCTCGTGCGGCATCTGCATGGTTTCCTGCGCGAGGTGAGGCCGACGCAGGAGGAGTGGTTCGAGGGCATCCGCTTCCTCACCGAAACCGGCAAGTGGTGCGACGACAAGCGCCAGGAATGGATCCTTTTTTCCGACACGATCGGCGTTTCGATGCTCACGGATTTCATCAACTACGGGAAGGTCGGCAACGCCACCGAATCGACCGTGCTCGGTCCGTTCTACGTCGAAGGCGCGCCGGAAATGCCCATGGGGGCGAACATCGCCGCACCCGGTACGCCGGGTGAGCCCTGCCGGGTGAGCGGGACGGTCACCGACATGAAGGGAAATCCGGTTGCCGGTGCGCTCATGGACGTATGGGAAGCGCAGGGCGACGGGTTCTACGACGTGCAGAAGGCGGGCGGTTTCAATGCTCGAGCGCGCTTTCGTACCGGAGCGGACGGGAAGTACCGGTTTCGCTGCGTGCGCCCGGTGAGCTACCCGGTTCCGCACGACGGGCCGGTCGGGAAAATGCTCGCCGCGACGGGGCGCCACCCGATGCGCCCGGGCCACCTGCACTTCAAGATCGCGGCGCCCCGTTTCGATACGCTGGTGACGCATCTTTTTGTCAAGGGCGACAGGTATCTCGATTCCGATGCGGTGTTCGGCGTCAAGCACTCGCTCGTCGTGGACTTCAGGAAATCTGCCGCGGGAGAATTCGAGGCGCGCTACGACTTCGTGCTCAAGCCCGAAGGGTTGCACCGGCTGCCGCCAGCCGGGCGGAAAGCCACGAAAAAGCCGAAAGCGCGCGCGAGGAGGAAGGGAAAATGACTGCCTGGCCGCCATTCCGCGCTGACCAGGTGGGGAGCCTCCTGCGCCCGCCCGAGCTGCGCGAGGCGCGCGCCAAGGCGAAGCGCGGCGAACTGTCTCGCGACGCACTGCGCCAGATCGAGGACGAGGCGATCCGCGAGGCGATCGCGCGGCAGGAAGCGGCCGGGCTCGAAGCGATCACCGACGGCGAATTCCGCCGCGACTGGTGGCACGTCGATTTCCTGACCGGATTCGAAGGCGTCGAAGCCTACGAAGCGCCTCTCGTCGTGGGCTTCAGGAACACCGCGGAGCAGCCGCCGATGCTGCGGGTCACCGGGAAGGTGCGCCGCACGCGTCCGGTGTTCGTGGACTCGTTCAAATTCATGAGGGCCGCGACCCGCCGCACTGCCAAGCAGACGATTCCGGCGCCCGCGATGCTGCACATGCGGCCCGGGCGCGAGGGCATCAGCCGCACGGCGTACCCCGATCTAGAGGAGTTCTGGTACGACGCGGCCGCGGCGTATCGCGCCGAGATCCGCGACCTGGCGGACGCGGGATGCACGTACTTGCAGCTCGACGATACGAGCTTCGCCTACCTGTGCGACGAGAATTTCCGCGCCAGCATGCGCGCCCGGGGCGATGATCCCGACCGGCTCGTGCGCACCTATTCGGACGCGATCAACGCGGCGCTTGCCCAGCGCCCCGCGGGAATGGCGGTGACGATGCACACCTGCCGCGGCAACTTCAAAAGCACCTGGGTCGCTTCGGGCGGCTACGAACCGGTGGTCGAGGCGCTGTTCTCGGCGAAAGTGGACGGCTTCTTCATGGAATTCGACAGCGACCGCGCCGGCGACTTCGCGCCGCTGCGGTTCGCGCCGAGGGGAAAGAAAGTGGTGCTTGGGCTCGTCACGACGAAAATCGGGAGCCTGGAAGACAAGGACACGCTCAAGCGCAGGATCGAGGCGGCCTCAAAATACGTGCCGCTCGAGAACCTGTGCCTCTCTCCGCAGTGCGGTTTCTCCTCGACGCACCACGGCAACCTCCTTTCCTACGAGGAGCAGTGGCGCAAGCTCGAACGGATCGTCGAGGTCGCGCGCGAGGTGTGGGGCTGACTCCCGGGTGGACCGCCTCATGAAAATCGCCGTGCACGTTGCGATTCCGCTGGCGGCAGGGTTCGTACTGGGCTCGGCGCCGGACGCATCGGCCCAGCCCCTCAAATCCGTCCGCATCGGCATCCTCACCGACGCGATGGCGGCATGGCATTCCACGACGGAGGGGTTTCGGGATGGACTCAAGGAGTTCGGGTACGTCGCGGGAAAGACCGTCGTGTTCGAACCACGCGCGCTTCAGGGCGAATTGGCGCGCGCGCCGGCGATGATGGCGGAACTGGTGCGCCAGAGGCCAGACCTGCTGATGTGCGTTTCGGACGCGTGTCGAAAGGCAAACGAGACAATTCCGATGGTATTTGTCCAGGTCAGCGATCCGGTACGGCTCGGGCTCGTGGAGAGCATTTCGCGTCCGGGCGCGAATATCACCGGGGTCGCCAACCTGCGCGCCGAACTGACCGCCAAGCGGCTGGAACTGTTCAAGCAGGTCGTTCCCACCCTTCGGCGGGCACTCGTCAGTTACGATCCCACGCAAAAGGAAGAGGTGGAATCGCTTGCGTTTGCGCGCATTGCCGCCGGCCGCCTCGGTCTGACGCTCCTGGAGCGTCCGCTGGCAGCTCGAGCCGACGTCGAGGCTGGACTTGCCGAGCTCGAAGAAGGCGGCCGCGACGGCATCCTCATCGTGCAGTCGGGTACGAACCTCAATATTCCCGGACGATCGCTCGAGGTGGCGACGTCGAATAACCTTGCCAGCATGTATCCTTCTTCGTTCTGGTCGAATTACGGAGCGCTTGCTTCCTACGGCGCGGATCAGTATTCTCAAGGGCGCCAGGCTGCCCGGCTGGCGCACAAGATTTTGACCGGGACCCCGCCGCGGGAGATTCCTGTGGAACTGCCGGATCGGATCGAGTTCGTAGTAAACCTCAAGACGGCGAAGCGCATCGGCTTGAGGATTCCTCCCCAGGTGTTGTCCCGCGCCGATCGGCTGATTCAATGACGCCGGCGCAAGCCGGAGGAGGCCAAGTCATGAAGACCGCGCTCGTATCCGCAGTTGCTTCCCTGTTCGCCATTGCAGGACTGAACGGCGCCACGGCGAGCGAATTGAAAGACCGCATCAAGGTGGAGGTCCAGCATGTGGGGCTGCATCCCGGCATGGACCCCGGGATGTATGTCTGCACCGCCGGTCACCTTCATATCAAGGGAACCGTGCAAAACCTCACCGGCGTGTTGTTGGGTCCCGTCAAGGTGTCCGGGGAGGCGTTCGACTCGGAAGGCAAGCTTCTGGGGTCGGCGGCGGCGTCGACGAAACGGGCGGTCCTCGGTCCGAACGAGAAAACCGAGATCAATCTGGAATTCCTCACGATCACCGGCCCGACGATCCAGAAAGTCAAGAAGTACAACCTGGGTGTGGTGGAAGCAGGGCGGAAGTAGTACTTAGGCGACGTTCCCCGCCGCCACGAGCAGCGCCCCGCGCAGCCATCCGTTCGGAGTCAGCGTTTCGAGGACGCGGGAGAACACATTGGCGTCCGGCAGGAAAACAGCGCTCTTCAGTTCGAGATCGCGCACCGGCAACCCCTTGAGAAGGTCGCGCAACTCCTGCGCGATATGCCAGCGCGTGCCCGCGTAGGCGCCGCGGCCCGCTTTCTGCCTGTAGAGGAGGCTGTTGCGGTTGAGCAGTCCGAGCGCAAAGCGCTTGCGGGTCACGCGGAGCATCTCCGTGACCGCACGACGCTCATCCGGGACGAAGCAGAGCGCGGTCACCGAGACGGTCCGGTCGAAGCTGCGGTCAGGAAAGGGCAGCGTTTCCGCGACGCCTGTGAGATACGTCGTGCCCGCCGGTGCGCGCGGGCGCGCGTACGCGAGCCAGCGCTCGTCGGGATCGAGCCCGGTCGCGCGTACGCCCGCCTCGCGGGCAAAGCGGCGCGTGAAATAGCCGGTGCCGCAGCCGATATCGAGCAGGGTTTCCCCGGGTCTGGGACCAAGCATTTTCCGCAGCAGGCGGAATTCGATGTCGCCGATCCACGCCCCGCGCGGGGTGCGGTACCAGGCGTCGTACTGCTCGGCGCTCAGGCGCTCGACGCCGGTCAGGACTCAGAACCTCGTATACAGCCAGTACTTCTCATAGAGCACCTTCGCGCCGTGCCAGAGCAGCCCCGGCTCGCGCAGGCGAACCTCGGGGAGCGGCTCGGCGTAAAAGTTGCCGCTTCCCATGCCGGCGCGGCCGCCGCCGGTTTCGATGAAGCACATGCCCTTGCCGTCGAAGCGCTTGCGCTCGCCCCTGCCGGTCCATTCCGCGGCAATGTTGTGCGCCACGGTTTCGGCCTGGCCGTGCGCGAAGACGCCCGCCTTGGGGAGCGGGCGGCCCATCTTGAGCGGAATGACGGTGATGTCGCCGATCGCGAACACGCCCGGATGTTTCGTCTCCAGCGTATGGCGGTCGACCGGGATCCAGCCGCTTTCGTTCGCGAGGCCCGCGGCCTTCACCGCCTCGGGCGCTCGGTGCGGCGGGACGTAAAGGAGCAGATCGAACTCCGCGTCGGTGCCGCTCGCGAACTCCAGGCGCCGTGCCCTCGCGTCCACGGATTTCACCTGGTGTTCCGGGTGATAACGGATGCCCTGCGTCTCGATCATCGCGCGAACGCCGGCCGAAACCGCAGGCCCGGCGACCATCATGGGTCCGGGCTCGGCGGCGTAGAAATCCATGACGATTTTGTCGCGCCGGCCGCGCTCGCGCAGGAAATTCTCGACCAGCAGCGCTGCCTCGTAGGGCCCGGCGGGGCATTTGTATTGCGGCGTCGCGGTGAGCACGGCAAGGCGCCCGCCCTGGAATTTCTCCAGGGCGTCCCGGATCGCCGTCGCACCCTCGAGCGTATAGATGCAATGGCCTGACTCGGCAAGACCGGGAACCGCTTGCGGCGCGTACTCGGCGCCGAGCGCGATCACGATTGCGTCGCCACGCAGCGTATGTTGCGAAACGCGCACGGTCTTCGCGGCCGGGTCGATGGCGCTCACCTCGCCGCGCACGAACTCGATTCCCCGGCGGGCGGCATGCCCGCTCGGGCGCGAGATCTCTGCCGCGGTTCGCGCGCCGACCATCAGCCACAGCAGCGAAGGCGGGAAGATGTGCCGCTCTTCGCGTTCGACGAGGACCACGCGCTCCTCGGGCGGCAGGAGCCGGCGCAGCGTCTGCGCGGCGACCATGCCGCCGAGTCCGCCGCCCAGGACGAGCGCAGTGCGGCTCATCGCACCCGCTTCAGAAGACGAGAACCTTGTCGGCCCACGCCGTCCACGCGGTCACGTCGTCCAGGGTGCCGCGCGAGGCACCCTCGATCAGTTCGGCGTTGGCCATGCCGCGCGCATCCATGCAGGTTCCGCAGACGCCTACCTTCCCGCCGCGGCGCGCGACCGCCCCGAGCATGTCGCCGACGTTGTAGTAGCCCTGCGGCACCTTCTGGCCGCTCTTCGCGCACGCGGCGGCATCGCCCATCAGGAACACCCGGACTTCGCCGGCCTCCCTGGCGAGCAGGTTGCGCGCGAGCCGCAGCGCGTTGTAGCTGCGCTCGCTGCCGTAGGGCGGGTCATTGAGAATGAACAGGTTCTTCATGGCGCGACCGGAAAGGGATCGAGATCAGCCCGCTGAACGTGGTCGAGACGCGCGCATCCGGAAAATCCGGCAGGCCGATGCGAAGCGCGTCCTGCCCGCCGGCGGGCTCGTTCGTATAGGTGCCGAAGAGGCGGTCCCACACCGCGAGGCAAAAGCCGTAGTTGCTGTTGCGCTCGGCTTCGATCACGGAGTGATGGATGCGATGCATGTCCGGTGTGACCAGCACCCGGCGCAGCGCCGCATCGAGCGCGCCCGGCAGCCGCACGTTGCCGTGGTTGAAAAGCGACGTGAGGTTCAGGAGCAGCTCGAAGACGAACACTCCGAGTGCAGGAACGCCGAGGGCCACGATGGCAGCGTACTTGATGAGCATCGAGAGCACGATCTCGACCGGGTGAAAGCGGATCCCGGTGGTCGTGTCGAAATCCGGATCGGCGTGGTGCGCCGCGTGCAGGCGCGCCAATCCGGGCGTCACGTGGAACAGGACATGCTGCGCGTAGACCACGAGGTCGAGCGCCGCCGCGCCGGCTGCGATCGCGAACCAGCCGGAGACCGGGAACTGGTTGAGCAGGCCCCAGCCCTGCGCCGTGGCGACCTCGGCGACGCCGATCGCGGTGGTCGGCAGCGCGACCCGCAGCAGCAGCGTATTGAAGGCGGCGACTCCCAGATTGGTGCGCCAGCGCCGCCACCAGGGCTCGCGCGGGGCGCGCGCCGGGGCGGCGTGCTCCCAGGCCGCCATCGCGCCGAGCACGAGGAGAAACAGCGTCACCCGGAATGCGGCCTCGTGCGCGAGCAGGTATGATTCCAGCGGCATGTTAGTATTCAAGCGATCAATTGAATAATAGGAGCTTGCGGTGGCGGTGTCAACGGACACGGTGAAGGGCCGGCTCTACCAGTCGATCGCCCGCGTCGCGCAGGCGCTGGCGCACGGCAATCGGCTGCAACTGCTTGAATGGATTGCACAAGGCGAGCGCAGCGTCGATGCGCTCGCGGCGATGAGCGGGATGACGGTGGCGAACACCTCGCAGCACCTGCAGGCGCTGCGGCAGGCGGGACTGGTGGCGGCGCGCAAGGACGGCCAGCGCGTCTACTACTCGATTGCCGGCGACGACGTGCTCGCGCTCTTTGCGGACCTGCGGCGGGTCGCCGAGGGCCGCGTCGCCGAGGTGGAGAAGCTGGTGCGCGACTTCATCGGCCACCGCGACGATCTGGAGGCGATCGCGGGGCGCGAGCTGCTCGAGCGGGCGAAAAAGGGCCTGGTCACGGTGCTCGACGTGCGGCCGCCCGAGGAATACGCCGCGGGCCACGTGTCCGGGGCGGTCAACGTGCCGCTCGACCGGCTCGAAAGCTATCTTGGGAAGCTGCCCAGGAAACGCGAGGTGGTCGCGTACTGCCGGGGGCCGTACTGCCTGATGTCGTTCGAAGCGGTGCTGAAGCTGAGAAAGCGCGGGTGGAAGGCGCGGCGGCTGGAAAACGGATTTCCCGAGTGGAAAGCGGCAGGTCTTCCGGTGGCAAGCGGAGCGAAATCGCGGTAAGCGCTCGGCGCGGCTACCAGCGAAGCGCGGCGAACCCGGGCTCGAGCGACCAATCGACGCCGATTCCCGCATCGTCGGGTACGCGGATCGGGTCCGCGCCGGGCTCGACGCGGAGTGCAATCGCCGGTTCGCCGCCCGGAAAAGTCGCCGCGAGCGCCGCGCACCAGGAGAGTTCCCACGGATGCGCGTTCGGCGCGAGGAGCCTCACGCCGATACCGGACCCGGCGGCCACAACCGCAATGCTCTGAACCTGTTCGGCGGATTCCCACGCGAAGGGGTCGACGCACAAGCGCTTCCAGCGACCGCTCGCCACGCCTCCGGTGAGGCCGGCCCACTCCGGGGGGAACGCCGGCGTATCGTCGCGCACCAGCGGCACGCTCCTGCGGCGGCAGCCGCCGAAGAGTTCGCAGAAGGCAACGCCGCGGCTCTGCGCGAGCGCGTCCCACGCCGCCATGTCGCGCGCGACCGCGGCATCGAGATTGAGCGTAAATCCGTAGCCGGCGCTGCCTTCGGCGGTCAGCACCCGGGCGACGAGCGCCTCGACGCCACTGCGGAGGCGCAGCGAATGCACGTGCGTGTGAGCAATCGGGACCGGCGCCGCCACGCGCCGATTATGCCGCGCGAGTGAATACAATTGCGCCCGTGAGCCTGTACTACACGCAAAAGCTGCTGTATCAGCTCAACCGCGATCCGCTGGTGCAGCGCCGCTTGCGGGACGATTTCGAGGGACTCCTTGCGGAATACGACCTGACGGAGGAGGAACGCTCGGCGTTCCGGGCGCGCGATGTGGGGCTGCTCTATGTGCTCGGGGTCAACGGGCAATTGCTCATGCACTATGGCGCGCTGATCGGCCTCGAATGGAGCGAGTACCTCGAGGCGATGCGCCAGGGCGTGGCGCGGCACGGTCCGGTGCGCGCCGGACTTTACGCGATGACCACGGCGCCCGCCCGGTGAGCACGGTCTTCGTCGGCGTCTGCAGCCACGGCCCCGGGATCACCGGGCGCGCGGCGCGCGCCGAGCCGGGCGTCCGCGACGAGTTCTATCGCCAGTTCGGCCGGATGCGCGCCGCGATCGAGGCGCAGAAGCCCGATGCGCTCGTCGTGGTCGCTGCCGAGCACTTCGCGAACTTCTTCATGAACAACATGCCGGCGTTCGCCATGGGCATGGCCGACTACTACGAGGGGCCGATCGAGGAGGAAGCCTGGCTCGCGATCCGGCGCACGCGCGTCCCGGGAAACGCCGGCCTTTCGCGCCGGTTGATCCGTTCGATCCTCAACGAAGTCGATCTCGCCTACGCGGAGGAGTGGAAGTTCGACCACGGCATCATGGTGCCGCTGCATTTCCTTACCCCGCGCTACGACCTGCCGGTCATCCCGGCGAACATCAACTGCCAGGGGCCGCCGCTCACGCCGCTGCACCGTGCGTGGGCGTTCGGCGAGGCGCTGCGGCGCGCCTGCGACGAAGTGCCGGAGCGAATCGCGGTGATCGCGACCGGCGGCATCTCGCACTGGCCCTGCACCCCGGACTCGGGGAAGATCAACGAAAAGTGGGACCGGGAGTTCCTGCGGCGCTGGTCGCTGAACGACCGCGCCGCGCTCGTGTCCTACGGCGACGAAGAAACCTACCGCGACGGCGGCCAGGGGGGCTTCGAGATCCGCACCTTCGTCAGCGCCGCGGCGGCGGCAAACGGCGGCAGGGGTGAGATCTGGTTCTATGCACCGATCCCCGTTTTCGCCGTTGGCTGCACGATCGGAGTCATGAACCTCGCCTGATCCCGCTGCCCCGCCGGAATTGATCTTGCTCAAGCCGGGCGGGATCACCCAACTGGTGGATGGTGCCAGACTGAAAGCGCGCTAACCTTGACGGCCGGGCGCTGAAAGTCGCTGCGCGGACAGGGGGAAACATGGTCGGGACCGGAATATCGACGGCCGCACGGCGGCTTGGTTCGATCGTCGCGGGCGTTCTTGTCGCGCTGCACGGGGACAGGGTGCCGGCGCAGAGCGCGCCGGAATCCGCCTTTCTCGAAGAACTTCCGGTCGTTCTTTCGGCGAGCCGGCTTCCCCAGTCGCTCGCCGACACGCCGGGCGCGGTCACGGTCCTCGACCGCGAACTGATCCGCGCGACCGGGTACCGCGACATCGCGAGGCTCCTGCGCCTGGTTCCCGGGTTTACGGTCGCGCAGTCCCGCGGCCACGCCGTGCACCCCTCCTATCACGGCCTGGCGGGTGCCTATCCGAATCGCATGCAGGTGCTGATCGACGGGCGATCGGTCTATACGCCGTATTTCATCGGCGGTGTCGACTGGCCCTCGCTGCCGATTACGATCGACGAGATCGAGCGCATCGAAGTGCTGCGCGGCTCCAACTCCGCGACCTACGGCTCGAACGCCTTTCTCGGTGTAGTCAACATCGTCACGCGTCACAGCGCGCAGGACCAGGGCACCGAGGCATGGACCGCGCTGGGCAATGCGCAGATCCGGGACCTCGGATTCAAGCATGGCGGCCAGGCGGGCCAGCTCGGCTTTCGCATCAACGCGCAGTACAGCTACGACGAAGGCTTCCGCAACATGTATGACACGTGGAAGGGACATACCGTCACCATTCGCGGCGACTACCGGTTGGCGCCCGATCAGGAACTGACGCTGACTGCCGGTATCCATGGTGGAACGCGCGGCTACGGCGTTTCGGGGGATCCGACCAACACGAACGGCGAGCGCGATCTCGAGACCTCGACCGGCTTTGCCCATGTTCGCTGGCGCCGGCAGCTCGGCCTGGGCTCGGAACTTTCCGCGGGCTATTACCGAAACGTCGAGCGGGCGCGGGAAGAGTGGACTGTGCACCTGCCGCCGCTGTTCCCGAACGTGCCGGTCGACTACAACCGCTACAGCATCCGGGACAACGCCGATTTTCAGCACATCGTCACCGCCTCGCCGAGCTTGCGCCTGGTGTGGGGCGGCGAGATCCGCCGCGATTTCGTCGACTCGGCTCGGTTCTTTTCGACCACGCAGAAGGAATCCCAGCGGCTGCTGCGGTTCTACGGCAACCTCGAGTGGCGTCCTCTCGACCGGGTCACGCTGAACGGCGGCGCGATGCTCGAGAAATACGCCGGAAAGAAATCGGAGCTTGCGCCGCGCCTGTTCGCGAACTGGCATGTGCACGAGCTCCACACGCTGCGGGCCGGATGGTCGCGCGCGTTCCGGGCGCCTTCGCTGGCCGAAGAACGCGCCGACGTCCGGTTTTTCAGCAGCGGGTTCCTGCTGCAGCACCGCTTCACGCCGCCTGGCTCGCTGCGCCCGGAACGGGTCGACGCCACCGAACTCGGCTACCTCGGCCGCATCCCGCAGTGGAATGGGACCATCGACGCGCGTCTGTACCGCGAGCGGATCGTCGACTTCATCGCCGATCATGCGGTCGCCTCTGCGCTCGTCCCGCCCCCGCTGCTGCCGCCGACTTTCCAATTCGGCAACGAACCGGTCACGGGACGCTCGCGCGGTCTTGAAATGCATGCGCGCGTGCGGCCGTGGTCCGAGACCGACCTGCTGCTCGGCTACGCGCAGATGCGCATCGAGGGGCTGTCGAAGGACCTGGACCGCAGCGTGCCGCGTCATTCGACTTCACTCACGTGGCTCCAGCGCTACCCAGGCGGATTCAGCACCACGCTGACGATGTATCGCGTCGGCGCGTTCAAGTGGGGAAGTGGTGCGGTCCCGGCTTCCCGCTATACCGCCTACGACCTGCGCGGCGCGTACAGGACGAGCGTATCGGGCAAGCCCGCCGAAATCGCGCTGGTGCTGCTCAATTACGGTCCCCCGCACGACGAGGCGACGTTTGGCGTCGTTACCACGCCGGCGATCCTGGATCGTCAGGCCTTTCTGACCGTTCGCCTGGGCTTCTGAGCGCGCCGGGATTCGCGTGAGCCGCTTCCCCGCGATCGGGCTGGCTTTGCTGCTTGGCGCTGCGTTACCCACTGCGGCGGCGCGCGACGTCACGATCGTGGTGGCCGAGCGCAGCGCCGCGTACCAGGAAGCCGCAGCGGCGGTGAGCCAGCAACTCGCCGGCCGCGCGAGCGTCAGCGTAGTGCAGGCGGACGCGTACGCCCCTGCGGCGGGAAAGGAACCGTCGGCGATCGTCGCGCTGGGGACATTCGCCTTGCGCGCCGTGCTCTCGGGCGAGCCGCGCGCACCTGTGATTGCGAGCCTGATCCCGCGCTCGGCGTTTGAATTCGAGTTGCGCCAGGCGCCTGCGCCGAGCAGCGGGCGCCGCGTGGCGGCCGTGTTTCTGGACCAGCCGATCGCCCGGCAGCTGAATCTGGTGCGCGTCGTGCTGCCGAAAAGGACGCGGATCGGATTGCTCGTTTCCGCGGCCACCGAGGACACCGCGCGAACGCTCGAATCGGCGGCGCGCGAGCGAGGACTGGTGGTCGTGCGCGAGGCGATTGCGGGGCCCGACGGCGTTTCGCCCGCGCTGTCGAGATTGCTGGGCGAAAGCGATTTGGTGCTCGCACTGCCCGACGCTTCGATCTTCAACGCGGGCACCATTCACAACATCCTGCTGTCTGCGCTGCGCGCGCGGCAGCCGCTCATCGGGTTTTCCGAGGCCTACGTGCGCGCCGGCGCCCTCGCGGCCGTGTATTCGAAGCCGGAGCAGGTGGGTCGCCAGGCAGGCGAAATGGCGGCTTCGGTGCTTGGCGGAGCGGCGCTGCCGGCGTCGCAGTATCCGCGCGCCTTCTCGGTCAGCGTCAATCCGACGGTGGCGCGCGCGCTGGACATCGCGCTGGAGGAAGGGGATGCCGTTGCGGCCAGGCTGCGGCAGATGGAGCGCGAGCCGTGAGATCGCTCAGCTTCGGCATGCGCGTACTTCTCGCGGCGACGGTTCCGGCGATCGCGATCGCGGTCGTGCTGGTGTGGTACTTCACCCAGTCCCGCCTGTCCGACGCGGAGCAGGAGCTGCGCGAGCGTGGCGTAGCGATCGCGCGGCAACTCGCGCCCGCCGCGGAGTTCGGCGTCTTTTCCGCCAACCGCGACATCCTGCAGCAGCTGGTGGAGGCCGCGGCCCGCGAAACCGGGGTAGTCGGGGTTTCGGTCGTGGACTTCTCCGGTGCGACGCTGGCGGCGAGCGGAAAATCCCCGTCGCGCTTCTGGGTCGGATCGCCGCCGCGCGCTGCGCGACTGGCCGACGAGACGGATAAAGCGCTCGTATTCGTCGCCCCGGTCCTGCAGCTGCACGCCTTCTTCGAGGACGTCTTCAGCGACAACCTGGAGGCGCCGCCGCCGCGTTCGGCGATCGGCACGGTTCTCCTGGAACTCTCGCGCGAATCGCTGGAGGCGCGCAAGGACGAATTGCTCCTCAATGCGGTGCTCATCACCATCTTCGGACTGGCCGTTGCCGCTATCGTCGCACGCCTGCTCGCGCGCGGAGTGACCAGCCCGGTGATGAAGCTCGCCGACGTCGTCTCGCAGATCAAGCAGGGAAGGCTGGAAGCGCGCTCCGGGGTGGAGGCGACCGGCGTGCTGAGACTGCTCGAAACCGGCATCAACGACATGGCGGAATCGCTCCTGGAGGCGCGCCGTGACCTGGAACGAAGGATCGCCGCCGCGACCGGCGAACTGCAGAGGCAGAAGGAGCGCGCCGAGGAGGCGAATCGCGCAAAGACGCAGTTCCTCGCGGCGGCAAGCCACGACCTGCGCCAGCCTCTGCAGGCGGCCGGGCTCTTTGTCGGCACGCTGCGCCTGCGCAACCGGGACCCCGATCTCGGCGCGTTGATCGACCGCGTGGAAAGGGCGCTGGGAAGCCTGGAAGCGGTGCTCGAAGCGCTGCTCGACATCTCGCGCCTGGACGCGGGCGTGGTGGAGCCGCGACCGGCGCGCATTCCGCTGGCAGGCGTGTTCCGCTCGCTGCAGGAAACGTTCGGCGACCCGGCGGTCCAATACGGCGCCGAACTGCGCTTCCGGCCGACGGCCCTGTGGTGCGAGAGCGATCCTCGACTGCTCGAGCGGGTTCTCGCCAATCTCGTCTCCAACGCGCTGCGCTACTGCGAAAAAGGGCGGGTACTGGTCGGGTGCCGCGTGCGAGGCGACACGATCCGCGTCGAGGTCCGCGACAGCGGCCCTGGCGTTCCACCCGAGCGCCAGCAGGAGATCTTCCGCGAGTTCGTGCAGCTGCAGACGCGCGCGCCGCTGCACGACAAGGGGCTCGGCCTGGGGCTTGCGATCGTCGAACGGCTCGCCCGGCTGCTTCGCCATCCTCTTCATGTCCGTTCGCATCCGGGCAGGGGCTCGACATTCGGAATCACCGTTCCCCGCGTCGAGCCGCTTCCGGCTGTCGCGGAATCCGCGCCTGCGCCATCCGCCGCCGGGCTGGCGAACAGACGGATCCTGATTGTCGATGACGACGAGGACGTTCTCGCTTCGCTCGCTCAGTTCCTGTCCCGCAGCGGCGCGATCCCGATGCGCGCCCTGAGCCTCGCCGAAGCGCGGGCGCTCATCGCAAGCGGCGCCCCGCCCGATCTCGTCATCTCGGATTACCGGCTGGCGGCGGGCGGCGACGGCATCTCGGCGATCCACGCGCTACAAGATTTGCTCGGTCCCCGCGTGCCGTGCGTGATCCTCACGGGGGACACCGCGCCCAAGGTGCTGCGCGCCGTCTCCGATGCGGGGCTACCCCTGATGAGCAAGCCGGTGCGCACCGATCACCTGCTTCAGGTTCTCGGCACGATGCTGCACGCGGCACCGGAACCGCACGCCGCGGCGGAACCTAGTGACTCGCGTGCGCCGGACGTTCGCCCGCGCTGATCAGCGCCGGAAGTTTCACGCCCATGCGGCTGAGCGCAAACAGCGCCTGCGTCCGGTTGGCCGCGTTGAGCGAACGCAGGATCGATCCGACATGGCTTTTCACCGTGTTCTCGGCAAGATCGAGCTCCCGGGCGATGACCTTGGTCGGCTTGCCCTGAACCAGCAGGCCCAGCACGTCGGCCTGCCGCGCCGTGATGCCGAGCTGCCGCAAAACGGCCAAGCTTTCTCCGGCATCGCCGGTGCCCGTCGCTACGCTCTTGAACGCGGTGGGCGGCGCGAGCGCCGCCAGCGCCTGCGGCGGCACGTACACGCCGCCGCCGAGAACCTGCCGCAGCGCGTTCACGATGAGCCCGGTCGCCGAGCGCTTGGAGATGAACCCCATGGCGCCCAGATCGATCGCCTCCCGCACGATCTCGATGTCGTCGGTCGCCGAGAGCACCACCACCGGGACGTGATCGTGCCTTTCGCGCAGCGCGCGAAGCAGGCTCAGGCGCGCTGCGCCCGGTACCGAAAGATCGAGCAGGATCAGGAAGATGTCGGACTGGCCCTGCGCTGCCGCCAGCGCGGATTCGGCGTTCTCCGCCTCGACGATCTCGGCCGACGGGTCGAGTTCCAGCAGAACGTGCGACAGCCCCTCGCGGATGAGCGGGTGATCGTCAACGATGAGGAATTTCATCTGCGCGCTTCGGCGGCCCTTCGTGCGTCCGCCCCAACGGCGGAGGGCTCGGGCATGATTCAAGCGTAACGGTTCTCAGCGAGGTTGTCGTTCCTCCATTTGGGTGATCCGTATTTTGCCGGCCCGGCTCCCTTGGTGCGGTGCGAGGGCCCTCAGCCATTGGCAAACTCCCGCTCCTGCAGCGCGCGCCACTGAACCTTGCCGGAGCCCGAACGAGGCAGGGCGTCGGCGAATTCGATCTTGCGCGGCACCTTGTAGGCGGCCATCTGCCCGCGCGCCCACTCGAGGATTGCCTGCGCGCTTGCCTCGGCGCCCGGCCGCAGCACGATGACGGCCTTCACCGTTTCGCCGCGGCGCTCGTCGGGCGAGGCGATGACGCAGCACTCCTGGATCGCCGGGTGGCGGTACATGGAAGCCTCGACCTCGGCGGGCCAGACCTTGAAGCCGGCCGCGTTGATCATGCGCTTGAGCCGGTCGGAAATGAAAAAGTAGCCGTCCTCGTCCATGCGCCCGAGGTCACCGGTGCGAAAAAAGCTCCTGCCACCGATCTCGACCCACGAATCGCGGTACTCCTTCGTTTTCTTCCAGTAGCCGGTGAGGAGCTGCGGCCCGCGCACCACGATTTCGCCCGACTCGCCGGGCGCGAGCGTCCTGAACGATTCCGGGTCGACGATGAGGGACTCGGTGTCGAACACCGGGATTCCCAGGCACTGCATCTTCGCGTGCTGCGCCGGGTTCATGTGGGTCTGCGAAATCGTCTCGGTCATCCCGTAGCCCTCGAGGTACACGATGCCGCAGGTGTCGTAGAGCTTCTGCGCGATCGCCGCGGGCATCGCCGCGCCGCCGCCGAAGATGCAGGCGAGCGAGGATACGTCGTGCTCGAGCGCTTTCGGATGCGAGAGCAGGTCCACCACCATCGTCGGCACGTTCGCCCAGTGCGTGCAGCCGTGGCGCTCGATCAGGCGAGCGGCAAGCCAGGGGTCCCAGCGCGGCTGGATCGCCATCGTCGCCCCGCAGTAGACCGCCGCGTGGAGGCTGTGGATGAGGCCGGTGACGTGGAACATCGGCGCCGTGCACAGCACCACGGAATCCTGGTGCATGCTTTCCCACAGCACGGCGCCGAGCACGTTGTGCATCACGGTTGCGTGCGTATGCATGCATCCCTTGGGCCGCCCGGTGCTGCCCGAGGTGTACGGCATCACGCAGAGATCCTTCGGCGCCGCGCGCGAGGCATGGGGCGCACGGGCGGCCGCAAGCGCCTCGCTCCAGAGCGTGACGCCCGGCGCGTCGATATCCTGCCGCGCCGCCGCCACCGAATCGGCCAGGGGCAGATCGTTCTCCGCCGCAACGCAATCGCGATACGCGGCAACGATCGCGCGCTCGAGCGGAGTCCTTCCGCGCAGGTCGGCAAACTGCGGCCACATCTCCTGGCCGAGGATGGCGACGCGCGCCTCGCTATCCTCGAGGGTGAGGGCGAGTTCCTCGGCCACGCTCATCGGATTCACGGGCACCGCCACCGCATCGGCGCGCAGGATGGCGAAATGGGCAATCGCGAACTGGGGGCTGTTCTGCAGATCGAGCAGTACGCGCTCGCCCGGCTGCAGGCCGCACTCGCGTTGCAGAAAGCCGGCGAGCCGCTCCACTTCGGCGAGCGCCTCGCGGTAGCTCAACGCGCCGCCGAAAAACAGGCTGAACGGCTTATCGGGAAAGCGCCGCGCCGAGACCTCCAGAGCATCGCTCAGCGCGACCTGCGGCCGCGTGAGTGCGCGCGGCAGGTGCTTCGGCCAGAACCGGAAGTGGCGCGCCTCCATGGCGCTCAGGCCTTCAGGTTCGCGAGATCGGGCAGCGCGATCGGCACCATGGATTCGAAGGCGCGAGCAGCGCGTAGCACCAGCGCATCGGCGTAGCGTGCTCCGACGATGTGCAAGCCCACGGGCAATCCCTTGCGTGTCGCGCCGCAGGGTATCGAAGCCGCGGGCTGCTGGGTCAGGTTGAAGGGGTAGCTGAACGGCGACCAGTCGGTCCAGCGCTTTTCCTTGAGCACGTGCGCCACCTCGCGCCCCGCTTCGAACGCGGCGAGCGGCAGGGTCGGAGTGAGGAGCAGGTCGTACTTTTCGTGGAATCGGTTCATCTGCACGCCGAGCTGGCCGCGTTTCTGAACCGCATCGAGATAGTCGAGCGTGCGGATTCTGGCGCCCTGCCGCGCGATGTCGCGCAGCCCCGGGTCGACGAGCTTGACCTGCTCCGCTCCGAGGTTTCGCAGCAGCGCGGCCGCGCCTGCAAACCAGTGCGCGATGAACACCGGGCCGGCATTCTCGAAACCGGGATCGGCCTCCTCGACGCGCGCGCCGAGCTCGGCGAAGCGCAGCGCCGCCTTGCGCGCGAGCGCAGCGACTTCCTTTTCGACTTCGGCATAGCCGAGCGTGGCCGAATAGGCGATGCGCAAGCCCTTCACGCCGTCCTCGAGGCCGACGCGGTAGTCGCGCGGATCGTGCGGCAGCGCATGCCAGTCGCGCGCGTCGGGGAGTGAAAGCACGTTCATCATCAGCGCCGCGTCGGTCACCGTGCGCGTCATCGGACCCACATGCGCGACGGTGCCGAACGGCGAAAGCGGCCACGCGGGCACGCGGCCGAACGAGGGCTTGAGGCCGAACAGCCCCGTGAACGCGCACGGAATCCGGATCGAGCCGCCGCCATCGGTGCCCACGGTGAGCGGACCCATCCCGGCGGCGACCGCGGCGGCGCTTCCGCCCGAGGAGCCGCCCGGAGTCATCTTCGGATTCCACGGGTTGCGCGTGATCCCGGCGAGCGCGCTGTCGGTGACGCCTTTCCAGCCGAATTCGGGAGTGTTGGTCTTGCCGAGGAGCACCGCCCCGTGTTCGCGCAGCCGCGCCACGCACGGTGCATCGTCGTTCCAGGGGCCCTTCGGATCGACCGTCCGCGAGCCGCGCAGCGTCGGCCAGCCGCGCGTGAGCAGCAGATCCTTGATCGAGGTCGGCACACCGTCGAGCGCCCCTTTCGGCGCGCCCTTGCGCCAGCGCGCTTCGGACTCTCTCGCGCTCGCAAGCGCGGTCCTGGCATCGACCAGGCAAAAACAGTTGAGCACCGGATTGAGTTTCTCGATCCGGGCGAGCACGGCGCGCGTCGCCTCGACCGGCGAGGCTTTCCGCGCGCGGTAAAGCTGCAACAGTTCGGTGGCCGAGAGCGAGCAAAGATCGGTTTTCATGTTGTCCTTATGGAAGTCCCAAGGCCTCGTGCGTGCCGAAGATCCAGGCGCCGCCGAGCGGTGCGGGAAGAACGACCGAATAGAGCTTATCGCGAATCCTGCGCGGGCTCAGTCCCGATCGCGCGCAGCGCGAAGCAAGCCCCTCCGCATCGCCGCATTCGAGCGCGTAGCCGGCAAGCGCCGGAGCGCGCGGCGCGGCGCCAAGCAGCGCGCCCCACTTCGCGCGCGTTCCGATGAGCACATGGCCGCGCGCCGCCGCGAGATGGACATGACCGCCCACCGGGCGCGGCAGCAAAGCGGCGAAGTGCGCCCAGCGCGCCGCGGTGGCGGCGGCGCGCTCCGCCACGACGAACAGGCAGGCAAGCCGCAGGACGCCATTTTCATGTTCCAGATGGCGCGGCTGCCAGAGCGCCTCCGGCGTGAGGTGTTCGACGAACTGGATGCGGCCTTCGGGCATCTTTTCCGGGGCGGCGCGCACCACCCTGAAACGGGCGCGACCTGCGCGGCCGCCGATGTCCACCGGTCGCTCGAGATCCACCAGCGGCATGGGCTGGAAACCGTGCCACCCCAGCCGCGCATGCTCTTCGTCGGCGGCCGGGGTGCCGAAGCACGCAAGGTGCACGCCCGGGTAACGCCGCATCGCAGCACGCAACCGCTGCGCGTTCGGCGTGTGGGTGGTCGGCGCGAGGAATTCGAGGTAGCCCGCTTCGAGCATGACGCAAACGTTCGACGTTCCCGCAGGCCCCTCCTGCGTTCGTTGCGCCGAGGGCGGCGTCACCACGAAGCCGAGCGCGGCGAGCGCGCGCGCCGCCTCGTCCAGGTCGGGCACGAAATGCGAGACATGATCCAGAACGAGGGTGCCCGGCAACGGGCGCTGTCGCGCGGCGATGTCCATCGGGCGCAAATATAACCGGCATCAACAAATCGCAAGAAAAGTCTGTCGCGCGGGGCTGCGCCATGACGCAAGCCAAGATCGGCGCGCAAGCCCCGGTCCTATGCTAGCCCGGTCGCGGGGAGCCGCTCGGGGGGTCCGGGAGCCCGCGCCGAAGGAGGGTAGCCGTGGCGCATATCGTCATCATCGGTGCAGGGACCGGCGCCTTGCCGATGGCGTATCAGTTGGCCGACGTGGCAAGGGCGGAAGATCGCATCACGCTGGTGTCCGACCGCGGCAAATTCCGCGCCGCGCCGCACGCGCCCTGGATCGCGCCGCAGGGAGGCGGCGAAGAACGGGTCGCGTTCGAAGTCGCGCCGCAGCTGCAAAGAATGGGCATCGCGTTCGCAGACACCGGGGCGCGGCGCCTCGATCCCGAGCGCAATCGGCTCGAGCTGGGCGACGGCCGGTTCCTCGATTACGACTACCTCGTGATCGCGGCAGGTCCGAAGCCCGCGTTCGACGCCGTCGAGGGTCTCGGTCCGCAGGGTTTCACCCAGTCGCTGTGCCATGCCGATCATGTGCAGGGCTGCAAGCGCGCATGGGAGCGGTTCCTCGGCGATCCCGGCCCGCTCATCGTCGGCGCGGTGCAGGGCGCTTCGTGCTTCGCGCCGGCGTACGAAAGCGCGTTTCTCATCGAGAGCGAGCTGCGCCGCCGCGGACTGCGCCCTCGCGCTGGCATCACGTTCGTGACGTCCGAACCCCACATCGGGCATCTCGGCCTGGGCGGCATGGCGGACGCGAGGTCGCTGCTCGAAGCGGAGCTTCGCGCGCGCGGGATCGACTGGATCGCCAACGCGCGGATCGACAGGATCGAGCGCGGCCGGATGCAGATCACCGAAATCGGCGAAGCCGGCACGCCCGCGCGCAGGCAGGCATTGGCGTTCAAGTTCGCGATGATGATGCCGCCGTTCCGCGGCATCGAGGCCGTGGCCGGCATCGATGGGCTTGCGAATGCGAACGGATTCATCCTCGTCGACGAGTTCCTGCGCAATCCGGCGTACGCGAATATTTTCGCCGCCGGCGTCACGGTGGCGAGCGCGCACGCAAGCGCGACGCCGGTGCCGATCGAGGAACACAGGACCGCGTACATGGTGGAAAACATGGTGAATGCGGTTGCGCAGAACATCCGCGACCGGCTCGATGGCCGGGAGCCGAGCCAACGCGCCACCTGGTCGCCGGTGTGTCTCGCGCACGTCGGTGGACCCGGCCTTGCATTCATCGCGCAGCAGGAACCGCCGGCGCGCGGAATCGAGTGGTTCGCCGAAGGCAACTGGGTGCACATGTCGAGGTGTTCCGCCTGCGACGTCGGGGGGTGAATCCGCCGTCGCTTGAGTTAGATCAACAAACGGCCGGCGTCTCGCCACTAAGGTAGCGGACGGAGAGCAAACGGCCGGAGCATGAGCGCACTTTCCAGGTTCGAAATCGTACGCCGCGAGGATTTTTCGGATGCAACCTATCTGCTCGAGGTCCGGCATCCGCTGATGGCGAAGGCCGCGAAGGCCGGCCAGTTCGTCATCGTGATGTCGCACGAGCACGGGGAGCGGATCCCGCTCACCATCGCCGACTACGACCGCGCGCGCGGCACGATCACCCTTGTCATCCAGGCGGTGGGCAAGACCACGCGGGAAATGCAGCAGAACTGCAAGGTCGGTACCACCTTGTACGCGATGGTGGGGCCGATGGGAATCCCGAGCCCGATCGGCCACGCGAAAAAGGTGGTCTGCGTCGGCGGCGGGCTGGGCGTTGCGCCCATCTATCCGCAGGCGAAGGCGTTCAAGGAGGCCGGCGCCTACGTGATCGGCGTCCTCGGGTTCCGCACCAAGGGCCTGGTGTTCTGGGAAGACAGGTTCCGCGCCTGCTGCGACGAATTCATCCTGTGCACCGACGACGGGTCGGCCGGAATCGAGGGCATGGTCACCGAAGGCATCCGCGCCGCGCTCGAAGGGCACGCCGACATCGACGAAGTGGTCGCGATCGGGCCGCCGATCATGATGAAGGGATGCGCCGAGGCGACCCGCGCGCGCAACGTGAAGACGGTAGTGAGCCTCAACCCGATCATGGTGGACGGCACCGGGATGTGCGGCGGCTGCCGGGTGAAGATCGGCGGCGAGGTCCGGTTCGCCTGTGTGGATGGCCCGGACTTCGATGCGCACAAAGTGGATTTCGACGACCTGATGAGCCGGCTGCGGCGCTATCAGGAAGAGGAGAAGGTCGCGGCCGAGCGCTGGTCGCAATCGTGCCGGTTGATGAACCAGGAGCCGGTGCTCGTCCCGGCGCCTTCGACCCGAAACTGATCCCATGGCGAAGAAGAAGACGATCCGGACCATTCCGCAGCAGCGGACTCGCGTCCGGGAGCAGGATCCTGCCGCGCGCGTGCGCAATTTCGGCGAAGTCGCGCACGTGTACAGGCTGGAAGACGCGCTCAACGAGGCGGAGCGCTGCCTGATGTGCCCGGATGAACCCTGCATCAAGGGCTGCCCGGTTGCGATCGACATTCCGGCGTTCATCGAACGGATCACGCAGAAGGACCTGCGCGGCGCCTACGATGTGATCGCGGAAACGAACCTGCTGCCGGCGGTCTGCGGCCGCGTCTGTCCACAGGAGACGCAGTGCGAAGGCGTCTGCACCGTGGGCGACTCGCTCGAGCCGGTGGCGATCGGCAGGCTCGAGCGCTTCGTTGGCGACGCCGCGATCGAGAACGGCTGGGTCAACGTCCCGTACAGCGAGCCGAGCGGCTTCCGGATCGGGATCGTCGGCTCGGGGCCGGCCGGAATGGCGTGCGCCGCCGACATGGCGAAGGCCGGTTGCGAGGTCACGGTGTTCGAGGCGTTTCACCAGCCGGGCGGCGTGCTGCGCTACGGGATTCCGGATTTCCGCCTGCCGAACGAGGTGATCGACGCCGAAGTGGCCAACCTGCGCAAGATCGGCGTCACGTTCGAATGCAACACGCTGGTCGGGCGCCTGTTCACGATCGAGCAGATGATCGACGAAATGGGATTCCACGCGGTGTTCATCGGCACCGGCGCCGGCTCTCCCTCGATGCTCGGCATTCCGGGCGACTCGCTGAACGCGGTGCTCTCGGCGAACGAACTGCTCACGCGCTGCAACCTGATGCGCGCCAAGGACTTTCCCGATTACGACACGCCGATCCCGCTCGGCAAGCGCGTGGCGGTGATCGGCGCGGGCAACACCGCGATGGACGCAATGCGGGTGTGCCTGCGGCTGGGCGCGGAAAAGGTCTATTGCGTCTACCGGCGCACGCGAGCAGAAGCCCCGGCACGCGTCGAGGAAGTGCACCACGCCGAGGAAGAGGGGATCGAATTCCACTGGCTCACCGCGCCGGTCGCGATCCTCGATGACGGCAAGGGCGGGGTGCGCGGCATGCGCTGCATCAAGATGGAACTGGGCGAGCCGGACGACTCCGGCCGCCGGCGCCCGGTGCCGGTCGAGGGGAGCGAGTTCGATTTCGAGACCGACCAGGTGGTCTACGCCATCGGCACCAACGCCAATCCGATCATCGGCCAGACCTCGAGGCTGCGGCTCGACAAGCGCGGCTACATCGCCACCGATGCCGACCTCGCGACGTCGATCGCGGGCGTGTACGCCGGCGGCGACATCGTCACCGGGGCGGCCACCGTGATCGAAGCGATGGGCGCCGGACGCAAGGCGGCGCGCAGCATGAAGGCCTGGCTCGGGATCCGCGACCCGGAGAGCGCCGCGACCGGCGGGACGCTCTTCGGAATCGACCTGCGGGAACGCAATTTCGCCCGCATCCGCATCGCCTAGGAAGACCATGCAGATCACAGAAACCGTCACAACGCTCGGGGAACACATCGTCGAGATCGTCAGCGACTCGGGCGAGGGCGCGCAGCGCTGCGGCCAGTCGTTGGGCGCGATCGCGGCGCGCATGGGAAACGGCGTCTGGACGGTCGAAATCATCCCGGCCGAGATCCGGCCCCCGGCGCGCAGCATCGCCGGGGCGAGCGGCAACCGGATCCGCATCGGCTCGCAGCGCATTACCAATGGGGGGGACGAAACCGACCTGGTGGTGGCTTTCAACGAGCAGGTGCTCCTCGGTCGGGTGCGCGCCGGGGAACTGAAGCCGGGTTGCATCATCCTGCTGGAGAGCATGTGGCGCGAGCACGCCGACCGCACCATCGCCGCCGCCTACATCGAGACGCACGACAAGCTCGTCGCCGCCGGCTACCGGGTGATCGAGATCCCGATGGAGCAGGAATGCCGTGCGCACGTAGCCGACGCCAAGCGCGGCAAGAACATGTTCGCGCTCGGCATGCTGTGCCATCTCTACAGCCTGGACCTGCAGCTCGCGCGCGAGCAGGTGGCGCTCACCTTCGGCAAGAAGGACGAACGCGTCGTCGCGCAGAACATCAAGCTGCTCGAGGCGGGCCACGCGTGGGCAGGCGCCCATCTGGACTTCCGCTACCGCATTCCGGCCGTACGCGCCACCGAGCCGCAGATCGTGATCAACGGCAACACTGCGCTTGCGCTCGGCATCCTCGCCTCGGGGATGGAGATCTGCGCCATGTACCCGATCACGCCGGCAACCTCGGCGTCGCATTACCTCTCGGACGTGTTCGAAAAGGTGGGCGGAATCGTGCATCAGGCCGAGGACGAGATCGCGGCCTGTGCCTTCTCGATCGGTGCTTCCTATGCCGGCAAGTGCACGGTCACCATCACGTCCGGACCCGGCTATTCGCTCAAGCAGGAGGCGATCGGGCTTGCGGTCATGGGCGAAATCCCGCTCGTCGTGGTGAACGTACAGCGCGGCGGACCGAGCACCGGGCAGCCGACCAAGGTCGAGCAGGGCGATGCGCTCACCGCGATCTTCGGCAGCCACGGCGATGCGCCCAAGGTGGTGATGGCGCCCGCCACGATCGAGGACTGCTTCTACTCGATCATCACCGCGCGCAAGATTGCCGAAACCTTCAACATGGTGGTGGTGGTGCTCTCGGACGCGAGCCTTGCCACCTCGCAGCAGCCGTTTCCGCGGCCGAAATTCCAGGAGTCGTGGATCGCGCCGCCGGTGGACCAGAGCGCGGTTCCGGAAGGCGTCAAGCCCTACGACTGGAACGCCGCCTCGGGCCTGGCGCGACGCTTCATTCCGGGACAGCCGAAGGGCATGCACACGCTCACCGGCCTCGCCCACGACAGCGCCAGCCACGTCGCCTACGACCCTGAAATCAACGAGGAAAGCATTCACTTCCGCAGCCTCAAGCTCGCGGCGCTGCAAAGGACCCTGAAAGCGCCGCCGGTCTTCGGCGACCCCGCAGGCGACCTGCTCGTCGTCGGCTGGGGCAGCACCCAGGGTGCGATCGAGGAGGCGGTGCAGGCGCTGCGCGACGAAGGCCACAAGGTGTCCTCCATGCACCTGCGGTTCCTGCAGCCGCTCGCGGGCGGGATCAAGGAGATCCTGCGGCGGTTTCGCAGCGTCATCGCGATCGAGGGCAACTGGTGCGACCGGCCGGAGGACGCGATCATCGACGAAACCAACCGGCGCTACTCGGCGCTCGCGATGCTGTTGCGGGCGCGTTACCTCGTCGACGTCGACTGCTGGGGCGAAGTGAAGGGGCAACCGATCAAGCCGAGCACGATCAAGCGCGTGCTCGCGGAAAAATTGAAGCGAGGATGAGGGACCGACCGACATGACGCTGCTCGCCACCGAATGCCTGCTCCAGCTGTGCGAGGAGCGCTACGAGCTGGAGGACTACCAGAGCGGCGTGCCGCGCTGGTGCACCGGGTGCGGCGACAACGCGATTCTCGCGGCGGTGCAGCGCCTGTGCCGCGACGAAGGCCTGCGCCCGGAAAAGACGGTGTTCGTCTCGGGGATCGGCTGCTCGAGCCGTTTCCCGCACTACATGCGGACCTACGGCTTTCACGGCATCCACGGCCGCGCGCTGCCGGTCGCCGAAGGCGTACGCATGGCGCGGCCCGACCTGACGGTGTTCGTGAATACCGGCGACGGCGACTGCTGCTCGATCGGCGCCGCGCACTGGATCCACGCGATCCGCTACAACATGAACATGACGGTGTTCCTGCACGACAACCAGATCTACGGGCTCACCAAGATGCAGGCCTCGCCGACCTCTCCGCGCGGCCTGAAGAGCAACACCACGCCGCGCGGGGCGTACCTGGAGGCGCTGCAACCGCTGACGGTCACGCTCGGGGTGCAGAACGTATCGTTCGTCGCGCAGGCGGTGGACTGGATTCCGGAGACGCTCTACGACATCGTCAAGGCCGCGTATCACCACAAGGGCTTTTCGTTCGTGCGCATCGTGCAGCGCTGCCCGGAATGGCTGCCCAAGCTGTGGGATCCCTGGCTGCACGATCCGCAGCGGATCCTGCTGCTGCATCACGAGCGCGGCATGCGCGTGAGCCCGGGGCTGGCGAAGGTATACAGGAACCAGCTCGAGCACGATCCCTCGAACATCGACCGGGCGCGCGAGATCGCGTCGGACAACGACAGGATCCCGGTCGGCATCCTGTATCGCAACACCGAAGTGCCGTGCTACGAGGACTTGCGCTACGGCACCCAGCTTCGCACCACGGCGTACGTCCGGGCAGGCCTCGAAGCCGAATTCGACAAGTTCACCGTCTGGCCGCAATAGGCTGCCGTCCCGATCATGCACGCCGACCTTCAAGGACAGGGCGTCTTCTACCTGACCGGAAGCCATGCCCGCGAGCAGCCGGTACCGGCAGCCGGGCTCGGTTCGCACCCGGCGCTGTTCGCCGCCTACCGCGATCTGACGCGGCTGCGCTACGATTTTCCGGTGGTGCTGGTGCGCGACGCGCCCGATGGAGCGATCGCCGAGTCGCTTGCGGGCCTCGTCGACCGGGCACTCGCCAAAGCCGCGGCGCCGGGAAATGAAGGCGAGCGGCTGCGCTCCCACGCGCTGAAGCTCGAGCGCGAGATCCGCACCATGACCGTCGCGGGAGTTGCGGGCTCGCTCGCGGCGCTCCTGGACGAGGCCGGCCGCCGTCTGTCCAGCGACAGCGACGCGGCGCTTGCCGCGAGCCTGAAGCGCCTGCGCGAGGCGCTGCGGGTGGACGGCGAGGTGCTCGACTGCAACGCGGTGATGCCCGCGCGCCTTGTCGCCCACGCCTGGCGCACCGTACAGCGCCGCAAGGCCGACACCTTTCGCAAGGAAGTCGACCGGCTCATCCTCAAGCTGGGCGAAATCCTGCGCGCCGATTTCATGACTTCGGAGGCGGGGCGCAGCGCCTCGACCCTCCAGGCCGGAGTCGGCACGATTCACCAGGACGCCTTCGACTTCGAGGCGATGTCGCGCCTGCTCGCCGGTGTAAAGACCGAGCGCGCGCTCAGCGACAAGCGCCGCCGGCGCATCGAATCCACGCTGGAAGCGCTCCGCTCGCAGCGTTTTTACGTGGCGCCGGACAGCGGCGCCGAAGCGTTCAACTTCCGGTTCGAGGATTGCGCGAGCGCGCTCGCCGCGTTTCGCGAGCGGCTGCCCGAGATCGTGCGCCTGGCGCGGGCGATTTCGATCGCGGAACTCGAGATCGAGGGCGAGTTCAGCGCCCCGAGGCATGACGCGCTGTTCGAGCAGCTCGGCGAAAGCGGGCTCGATCCGCGCGACCTGGCGCTCTTTCCCGATTACCTGGTGTGCGTCGACGCGCGCGACCTGCGCGCACTCGACCGTGGCGAGCTCGCCGACATCCTCGCCGGCGGCCTGCCGTTCAAGCTCCTGGTGCAGACCGACGACCTGCTCGAGGAGCCGCTCTCGGGCACCGGGAACCTCGCATTCGGCGCCCGCAGCCGGCAGCTGGTCGGCATGGCGCTCGGCCTGACCGAGGTCTTCGTGCTCCAGTCGAGCGGCTCGCACCTGGTCGCGAGCCGTGACCTGCTTGCGAAGGCGATGAACTACGCCGGCCCGGCGCTGATCAGCGTCTATTCGGGTGCGACCGAGCATGCCCGCGGCCTGCCTCCCTATCTCGTCGCGGCCGCGGCGATGGAGGCGCGCGTTTTCCCCGCCTTGGCCTACGATCCATCCGCGGGCACGGACTGGGCCGCGCGCTTCAGCATCGATCGCAATCCGCAGCCCGAGCGCGACTGGCCGCAGCATTCGTTCACCTACGAGGACGCGGATCATCAGCGCCTTGCGGAAGAGGTCGCGTTCACGCCGGTCGAATTTGCCGCCTGCGACGTGCGTTTTGCCAAGCACTTCTCGAGGGTGCCGCGCGCCGAGTGGAACGGCAATCTTGCCCCGCTGCACGAGTGCCTGGCGCTCGAGCACCGCAGGCTGCCCGACAAGTTCCCCAGCCTGCCGGTGGTCGATGCAGAGAACCGCTTGGAGCGGCTGATCGTCGATGACCGGCTGTTGCGCGAGGCACGCCGCTGCCGCGAGATGTGGCACAGCCTGCAGGAACTGGGTGGAATCCATAATTCACACGCGGAAAAGCGGCTCGAGCGGGAAAAGGAGAAGTGGGAAGCCGAGCGCAAGGCCGAGACGCGCGCTCCGGAGACCGCGCCAGCCGCGGCCCCGGCTCCCGCTGCGGCGCCTTCCGCCGTCGTAGCGGAAACCGAAGCCGAGAAGGCTCCGCCTTCCGACCAGCCCTACATCGAGACGCCGCGCTGCTCGAGCTGCGACGAATGCATCCGGATCAACGACAAGATGTTCGCGTACGACGAGAACAAGCAGGCGCGCATCGTCGATGTGAATGCCGGCACCTATCGGCAGCTCGTAGAGGCCGCCGAAAGCTGCCAGGTCGCCGTGATCCACCCGGGCAAGCCGAGGAATCCGGAAGAGCCGGGGCTGGAAGAATTGCTCAAGCGCGCGGAAGCGTTTCTGTAGCGCGTCTCGCAGCAATTCAGCGCTCGTGCAACCGCCGGCAAACGACTGGAACGGCGTGGCCCGAGCGCGATAGACTTGGCGGCGTGAACAAGCCGGTAGAGACGCACGCCGCCACGATCACAGGCGCGGAGGCAGTGGTCGAGATGCTGCACGCGCACGGCGTCGAAATCCTCTTCGGCCTGTGCGGCGATACCAGCCTTCCCTTCTACGACGCCCTCGCGCGGATGCCGCACGGGATGCGGCACGTGCTCACGCGCGACGAACGGCACGCCGCGTACATGGCGGACGGCTACGCGCGCGTTTCGGGTCGCGTGGGCGTGTGCGAAGGACCGAGCGGCGGCGGCGCAACCTACATCCTGCCGGGGGTGGCGGAGGCGAACGAATCGTCGGTGCCGCTGCTATGCATCACGAGCGACGTGGCGGTTTCCTCGCGCGGCCGCTACACGCTGACCGAGATCGACCAGGGCGCGCTGATGCGCCCCGCCACGAAGTGGAATGCGGTCCTCGATCGCTCCGCAGACGTGCCGCGCGTCCTGCGCGCCGCGTTCAACCAGGTCAGCACCGGCCGGCCGGGGGCCGCGCACGTTTCGTTGCCCTTCGACGTGCAGAACGGCCCCGTCGATCGTGCGGATGTCTGGGGCGATCCGAGCCTCGGCAGCGTCCCGGCGCGCCGTGCAGTGCCGGATCCATTTCATGTCGAGCTGGCGGCGAAACTGCTGCGCAGCGCGAGCGATCCGGTCTTCATCTGCGGCGGTGGAGTGGTGACCTCGGGAGCCGAAGCCGAACTGATCGAGCTGGCCGAACGGCTTTCCGCACCGGTCGCGACCACGATCAGCGGGCGGGGCGTGATTGCGGACGACCATCCGCTTGCAGTCGGCGTGGTGGGCTCGAACGGCGGCACTCCCGAGACGCGCCAGGTCGTCGATGCGGCCGACCTGGTGGTCTTCGTCACCTGCCGCGCCGGTTCCGTCACCACCGAGCGCTGGCGGCATCCGGCGCCGGGGAAGGCGAGAATCATCCACCTGGATATCGATCCGGCGGTGATGGGAGCGAATTACCCCGTCGACGTGCCGCTCGTCGCCGATGCGAAGCTCGGGTTGCAAGCCCTCAACGCATGCCTCGGATCGTTTGCGAGGCCGTTGCAGGCGGAATCCGTTCGCGCGGCGAAAGAAAAGAAATTCGCCAAGTTCCGCACGCTCGCGAATTCGTCCGAGAAGCCGATCCGCCCCGAGCGCCTGGTCGCGGCGCTTGCGGAGGCGCTCGACCCCGATGCGCTGCTCGCGCTCGACCCGGGGACGCCCTGCCCGTATTTTTCGGCGTACTTTCCAGTGCGCGGCACAGGGAGGCGGATCTTTTCCAACCGCGCGCACGGCGCGCTCGGCTACGCGATGGCGGCGGCGATCGGTGCGCACTTCGCGCGTCCGGCGGTGAAGACGGTCGCCGTGATGGGAGACGGCAGCTTCGGAATGTGCGCCGGGGAGCTGGAGACGCTGGTGCGCCTGAATTTGCCGCTCACGCTGATCGTGATCTCGAATTCCTCCTACGGCTGGATCAAGGCGGGGCAGAAGGCGGGCTATGGCAAGCGCTATTTCTCGGTCGATTTCACGCCGACCGACCATGCGCGGGTCGCCGAGGCCTACGGGTTGAAAGCCTGGCGCGTCACTGAGCCGGAAGATGTCGCGAGCGTACTTGGCGCGGCGCTCGCGCATGGAGGCCCGTCGCTGGTTGATGTAGTCTGCCAGCCTTTGGAAGAGGCGAAAGCTCCGGTGTCGGAGTGGGTGGCATGAGGAAAAACAAGGACAGACCCCAATGAGCCACGATCATCAGCATGACGCCCAGGACGCGATCGCCTTCCGGGTGAAGGCGCTCGAGCGGCTGCTCGTCGAGAAGGGCCTGGTGGATCCCGCAGCGCTCGACGAGCTGATCGAAACATACGAGAAGCGCGTCGGCCCGCGCAACGGCGCGCGCGTAGTGGCGAAGGCCTGGACCGATCCCACGTTCCGCGACTGGCTGCGGCGCGACGCCAGCGCGGCGATCGCGAGTTTCGGCTACACCGGGCGGCAGGGCGAGCACTTGGTGGCGCTCGAGAACACGCCCAAGGTACACAACATGGTCGTCTGCACGTTGTGCTCGTGTTACCCGTGGCCGGTGTTGGGGTTGCCGCCGGTCTGGTACAAATCGGCGCCGTACCGCTCGCGCGCGGTCGCCGACCCGCGCGGCGTGCTGAAGGACTTCGGCGTCGAGCTTCCCGGGGACGTCGAAGTGCGGGTCTGGGACTCGACCGCGGAAATTCGTTACCTGGTGATACCGGAGCGACCTTCCGGGACCGACGGCTGGAACGCGGAGCGGCTGGCCGGCATTGTGACGCGCGACCAGATGATCGGGGTGGCCCGGTGAACGGCGCGCAGGACCTCGGTGGCACGCACGGCTTCGGCCCGGTGGTCGCGGAGCCCGACGAGCCGGTGTTTCACGCCGAGTGGGAACGGCGCGCGTTCGCGATCACGGTCGCGACCGGGTTCCTCGGTCGCTGGAACATCGACATGTCGCGCTGGTGCCGCGAAAACCGCGACCCGCGCGACTACCTCGCCTCGAGCTACTACGAGCTGTGGCTGAAGGGACTGGAGACACTGATCGAGGACACGCGCCTGCTCGAGCAGCAGGTAGAGGCGCCGGGACCGGCGCAGATACGCGCGCTGCTCGCGGCGAGCAAGGGGGCGAAGGTGGATGTCGCCGTGTCGGCGAGTTTCCGCGTCAGCGACAGGGTGCGGGTGAAGAACGCGCACCCGCGCACGCATACCCGCATGCCGCGCTACTGCCGCGGCAAGTGCGGTGTGATAGCGACGGATCACGGGGTCTACGTGTTTCCCGACACGCACGCGCTCGGCCTCGGCGCGAAGCCGCAGCACTGCTACAGCGTTTGCTTCAGCGCCGAAGAACTCTGGGGCGAGAAGCGCAACGACCGCATTCACATCGACCTCTGGGACGACTACCTTGAGAAGGCCTGAGCCCCCGGGAGTGTTCGGGGCGCCGTGGGAGGCGCAGATTTTCGGCCTCGTCGTGCAGCTCGGCGACCGCGGGCTTTTCGCCTGGAGAGAGTGGGCCGAGACGCTGGGGGCAGTCATTCGCGAGGCGCAGGCCGCCGGCGACCCAGACCTCGGCGACACCTACTATCGGCATTGGGTGAGCGCGCTCGAGCGGATCATGACCGGGCACGGGCTTGCCGATGCGCAGACCGTCGAGCGCCTGCTGGGCGAGATCGAGCGCGAGGCGCACGAGCATCGCGAGCGTCAACTGGCTGGCGGCGCGGTGGCCGTGCCCACAGCGGTTGCCCCGCGCCGCGATCTTTCGTAGCACTCCCCTGACCAACCTTCGCAAGCCGCTGCGCTTCGAGCCGCTCGGCGACTGACCCTCTGTCAAGGTCGGGGCCGCGTTGTCTGATGAGTTGACTTACGGTTGTCTAATCGGTAAGGTCGGTCGGTGAGCGATCAGCCCCGATACACCATCGGTCACGGCCTTGTCCGGCAACTGGAGGAGATTGCCGCGCTGCGCGAGAAGATCCTCGCGGCGACGGTGCAGGTGGCGTGGATTCCCGCGTTGCAGAAGG